>NZ_JBPQTW010000150.1:0-16675 GCF_051386535.1 Streptomyces sp. URMC 127 | reverse complement strand
GATCAACCCCCACGGCGGCCACCGGCGGTGCCGAAACCGCCCCAGGCCCGACCGGCACCGCCGGACCACCCGCCACGGGCTGATCACCGTCGCGGCGGAGGGAAGTCCCAGGTGCCGGAACCTCCCCGGCAAGCCCCCCGGGCCGCCCCGGCACCGGCGCCGATCCCGCAACGTCCGCCGCCTTCGCCACCACGCGCTCCGCGGCAACGCGGTCCGCCTCGATGCGTTCCGCGATCGCCGGCGGCCAGGCGAAGGCGCCCTCGGCCGGGGTTCCGAAGCGGAGTGTCAGCGCCGCCGTGCCGGGGCGGTCCGCGGGGTCGGGGCGGAGGCAGTCCGCGAGGACGGCGCGGAGGGGGTCCGGGACGGAGGACAGGTCGGCCCGGGCCTGCGAGACGCGGTGGAGGACCGCGGCGAGCGGCCCGTCGCCGAAGGGGTCCTCGCCGGTCGCGGCGAAGCACAGCACGGAGGCGAGGCAGAAGACGTCGGACGCGGCGACGACGTGCCGCCCGCCGCGCAGGTGCTCGGGGGACATGAAGGCGGGCGTGCCGACCATGAGCCCGGTACCGGTCAGCGTCGTGGCGTCGGGCGCGCGGGCGACGCCGAAGTCGATGAGCCGGGGGCCGTCCGCGGCGAGCAGGACGTTGCCGGGCTTGAGGTCGCGGTGGAGCGCGGGCGCGGCGTGGACGGCGTGCAGGGCCCGTACGAGGTGGGCGCCGAGGGCCAGGACGGTCGCGGCGGGCAGCGGCCCGGCGAGGCGGACGGCCTCGGCGAGCGTGGGCCCGGGCACGTACTCGGTGGCGAGCCACGGCGGGTCGGCGTCGGCGTCGCCGCCGGTCAGCCGGGCGACGTGGGGGCTGTCGACGGACCGGGCGACGGCGATCTCGCGCCGGAAGCGGGCGCGGAAGCCGGGCTGCCCGGCGAGGGCGGCGCGGATGGTCTTCAGGGCGACCGTGCCTTCGGGGCCGCGGGCGAGGTGGACCTCGCCCATGCCGCCGGCGCCGAGCCGGGCGAGGAGCTCGTAGGGTCCGATCCGCCGCGGCGTCGTCTCCCGCAGCGGTTCCAGCACGGCCATGCTCACGTCCCCCAGGTACCGAAAAACTCCGGCCGCTCACCCTACACAGAGGGTGAGCGGCCGGAGCCCGGTGCCTGACGGTTGATCAGTCGCGGCCTCAGTCGCGAGCCGGCTCGCGGATCGGCTCGCGGTTCCCGTTGGGCTGCAGGCCGCCGCCGGTCGGCGGCGGGCTCGGCGGCCGGCTGCTCGGGGTGACCGGCGGGACCGGCGGCCGCGAGGACGGCGGCGCCGACGACGGGCCGTGCGACGGGCTCCGCGAGGAGGAGGCCGACGGCGAGGACGACGGCTTGGAGGGCGTCGGCGACGGGCTGTGCGACGCGGGCGCGGACGGGGTGGACGAGGCGGGCGGGCCGGGGATGGCCGGAACCGTCGTGCTCATGTCCGTGTCGAGGTCGAACTGCTCGGGGTCCGAGCCCTGGAGCGCGTCGGCGGTGTAGGCCGCCCAGATCCGGGCCGGGTACGTGCCACCGTTGACGCGGCCGTTGCCGCCGGTGCCCTTGAGCGTGACCTGCTTGCCGCCCTCGCCCTCGCCGAACAGGCCGACGGCGGTGACCAGGTCGGGGGTGTAGCCGGTGAACCAGGCGGACTTGTTGTCGTCGGAGGTGCCGGTCTTGCCCGCGACCGGGCGGCCGACGCTCTGCACGACGGAGGCCGTGCCGTCGTCGACCACGCCCTTGAGGACGGTGGTGACGCCGTCGGCGGTGTTGCGCGAGATGGCGTCGCCGCCGACCGGGTTGTCGAGCGACAGCTCCTTGCCGTTCTGGGAGGCCGACTTGATGATCGAGGGCGTGACCTTCTTGCCGTGGTGGGCGAGGGTCGCGTAGACGCCGGCCATGTGCAGCGGGCTGTTGCCCATGGAGCCGAGCGACATGGCGGGCTTCTCCACGAAGTCCTTGACCTTGCCGTTCATGCCCATGTCGACGGCGGTCTTCTTGACCTTGGACAGGCCGACGTCGATGGCCATCTGCGCGAAGACGGAGTTGACCGAGTCGTTCATGGCCTTCTGCACGGGGATCATGCCGTGCGAGTAGCCGTCCTCGTTCTCCGGGGCGAAGTGCTCGTCGGTGCCGGTGACGGGCCGCTCGGTGGTGGAGTCGTAGAGCGTGCCGGCGTTGATGCGCACCTTGTTCTGGGTGGTGGACTTGTTCTCCAGCGCCGACGCGAAGATCAGCGGCTTGAAGGTCGACGCGACCTGGTAGTCCTCGCGGGTGGCGTTGTTCGTCCAGTGCTGGAGGGCGTCGGTGCCGCCGTAGAGGGCGACGACCTTGCCGGTCTTCGGATCGACGGAGGCGGCGCCGACCTGGACGTTCTTGTCGACCGCGCGGGCCTTGGGGTCGAGGTCGTCGAGGAGCTTGTCCTTGACGGCCTTCTCCAGGGCCTTCTGCTTCTGGTTGTCGATGCTGAGGCTGATCGTCCAGCCGCCGGCGTCGAGGTCGCTCTCGGGACGGCCGTCCTTGACCAGCTTCCTGCGCATCTCGGCCTTGGCGGCCTCGATCAGATAGCCGTTCTGGCCGGTGAGGCCCTTCGCGGCCGGGGGCTTGCCGGGCTCCTTGAACTGCATGCCGGCGCGCTTGTCCTTGTCGAGCCACTTCTGCTCGACCATCTTGTCCAGGACGTAGTTCCAGCGGGCCTTGGCGTTCTCCTTGCCCGCCGGGGTGGCCACCGCCCAGTCGAACTGGCTGGGGGCGTTGAGGAGCGTGGCCAGGTAGGCGCCCTCCTCCAGGCTGAGCTTGTCGACGTCCTTGTTGTAGTACGCGCGGGAGGCGGCCTGGATGCCGTAGGCGCCGCGGCCGTAGAAGCTGGTGTTGAGGTAGCCCGCGAGGATCTCCTCCTTGGACGTCTCCCTCTGCACCTTCAGGGAGATGACCAGTTCCTTCACCTTGCGGGTGACGGTCTGGCGCTGGTCCAGGTAGTAGTTCTTCACGTACTGCTGGGTGATGGTCGAACCACCCTGCTTGCCACGGCCCATGACGGTGTTGAAGACGCCACGGGCGGTGCCGAGCACGTCGACGCCGGGGTCGGTGTAGAAGTTCTTGTTCTCGGCGGCGACGACGGCGTGCTGGACGTCGATCGGGATCTTGCCGAGCGGGACTTCCTGCCGGTTCACCTCGCCGCTGCGCGCGATGACCTTGCCGTCGGCGTCCTTGAAGATGTTGCTCTGCAGCTTCGCCTGGCTGTTGCCCTTGGGGATGTCCACGTACATGTACAGCGCCACGCAGGCGCCCGCCCCGAGAGCGATGAGCGCCACGAAATAGGCGAGCAGCTTCTTCCACGTGAAGAAGCGGCGTATGCCGCTCTTCCCAGGCTTCTTGGGCTTCTTGCCCTTTGCTGTGCGGGTGCTCTTCTGCGCCCGTCGCGCGTCCGCTCGGCCCATCTCTCCCGTAGCTCCAGTCTTTCCGCCCCCAACCCAGCTCATGAAGCTAACACCGCAACTGTCACCAAACACCCATTGATCAAGGCTTTGGGGCACGTGACATACAGCACCCCGGCTGGCGGGAACCGGGCGCGGCGCAGTGCGGGAAACCGTACAGGGCGCCGGTTCCATCATGATCACGCCATCTGTACACCGTGGGTATACACGCGATGTATACCCACGGTGTACAGTCCCGCCCATGTCCATCGGTCACACTCTGCTCGCGCTCCTGGAATCCGGCCCGCGCCACGGCTACGACCTCAAGCGCGCTTTCGACGCCCGCTTCGGCCACGACCGGCCGCTGCACTACGGCCAGGTGTACGCGACGATGTCGCGCCTGCTGAAGAACGGCCTGGTGGAGGTCGACGGGATCGAGCACGGCGACGGCCCCGAACGCAAGCGTTACGCCATCACCGACGCCGGCATCACGGACGTGGCGCGCTGGCTCGCCGAGCCCGAGAAGCCCGAGCCGTACCTGCAGTCCGTCCTCTACACCAAGGTCGTGGTGGCCCTGCTGACCGGGCGCGACGCGGACACCCTGCTGGACGCCCAACGCACCGAGCACCTGCGGCTGATGCGCGAGCTCACCCGCCGCAAGGTGAGCGGCGACCTGGCGGACCAGCTGATCTGCGACCACGCGCTCTTCCATCTGGAGGCCGATCTGAGATGGCTGGAAATCACCGCTGCCCGCCTCGACCAGCTGGCCGCGGCGGTGCGGTCGTGACCCGTTCCGCCGCCCACCCGGCCGGCTCCCTGCTCGCCGCGACCGGCCTGCACAAGGCGTACGGGCCGACGACCGCGCTGGCCGGCGCGGACTTCTCCGTCCACCCCGGCGAAGTCGTCGCCGTCATGGGCCCGTCGGGTTCCGGCAAGTCGACCCTGCTGCACTGCCTGGCCGGAATCATTCGCCCCGACGCCGGCACGGTCCGCTACGGAGCGCGCGACCTGTCGGAGCTTCCGGACGCCGAGCGCAGCGCCCTGCGGCGCACCGAGTTCGGCTTCGTCTTCCAGTTCGGGCAGCTGGTGCCGGAGCTGACCTGCCTGGAGAACGTGGCGCTGCCGCTCCGCCTGAACGGCGTCAAGCGCAAGGAGGCCGAGCGGCAGGCCGCGGACCGGCTGGAGCGGCTGGAGGTCGCCGACGCCCGCGGCAAGCGGCCCGGCGAGATCTCCGGCGGCCAGGCCCAGCGGGTCGCCGTGGCCCGCGCCCTCGTCACCACCCCGCGCGTGATCTTCGCGGACGAGCCGACCGGCGCCCTGGACTCCCTCAACGGCGAGCGGGTCATGCGGCTGCTGACGGAGGCCGCGCGGGACACCCGCGCCGCCGTCGTGCTGGTCACCCACGAGGCGCGCGTCGCCGCCTACTCGGACCGCGAGGTCGTCGTGCGCGACGGGCGGGCGCGCGACATGGCGGGGGTGGGGCGGGCGTGAGCGAGCGGAAGAAGGACGCGAGCGAGGGCTCGTACGGCCACGAGGGCGCTCCCCCGCGCCCCGGCCACGGCCCCGCGGACCGGCCCTCCGGCCCGGCCGGCGCCGCCGCCTGGCTGCGCGACCTGCGCATGGGCGCGCGCTTCACGGTCGCCGGCGGCCGCGAGGGGCTGCTGCGCGCGGTGCTCACCGCGCTGGCCGTGGGCCTCGGCGTGGCCGTCCTGGCGATCGCGGCGTCCGTGCCGCACGTGCTGGCCGAGCGCGACCGGCGCACGGCCGCCCGCGCGGTGAACACGCCGCTGGAGTTCGAACAGCCCGGCCACGAGCTGCGCAGGAGCAGCGACACCCTCGTCTACCGCGACGCCGGCACCGACTTCCGGGACAAAAAGGTCGGCGGCGCGCTGCTGCGCCCCGAAGGGCCCGGCGCCCCGGTGCCGCCGGGCGTGACGGACCTGCCCCGGCCGGGCGAGATGGTCGTCTCCCCCGCCCTGGGCAGGCTCCTTCGCTCCGACGCGGGGAAGCTCCTGCGCGAGCGGCTCCCCTACCGGACCGTGGGCACCATCGCGCCCGCGGGCCTCGTCGGCCCCAGCGAGCTCTACTTCTACGCGGGTGACGGCCGGCTCGCACCGGGCGACGGCGCCGTGCGCATCGACCGCTTCGGCGCCGCCGCGGACGACCTGCCCACGGAGAGCGAGCTGGTCGTCCTGATCGTCCTCGCGTGCGTGATCCTGCTGCTGCCGGTCGGCGTCTTCATCTCGGCCGCCGTCCGGTTCGGCGGAGAGGGCCGGGACCGGCGGCTGGCGGCCCTGCGGCTGATCGGCGCGGACGGTGCCACGGCCCGGCGGATCGCGGCCGGCGAGGCCCTGTGCGGCGCCCTGCTCGGCCTGCTCGCGGGCGCGGGGCTCTTCCTCCTCGCCCGCGGCTTCGCCCCGCACGTCACGGTCCGCGACGTCACCCTCTTCCCCTCGGACGTCGCCCCGGGCCCCGCACTGGCCGCGCTGATCGCCGTCGCCGTACCCCTGCTGACCGTCGTGGTGACCCTGTCCGCGCTGCGCCGCGTCACCATCGAGCCGCTCGGCGTCGTCCGCGGCGCGGCCGGCCGGCGGCGCAGGCTGTGGTGGCGGCTGCTGCTCCCCGCCGCGGGCCTGGCGCTGCTCGTCCCGGGCACGCTGGCGGTGGTCGGGGGCCCCTTCTACGGGCCCGTGGAGACGGCCATGATCGCCGCGGGTGCGGCGCTGCTGCTGATCGGTGTCGCCGCCGTCCTGCCGTGGCTGGTGGAGGTGTGCGTCGCCCGGTTGCGCGGCGGCCCGCTGCCCTGGCAGCTGGCGACGCGGCGGCTGCAGGCCGGCGGCGGCACGGCCGCGCGGGCGGTCAGCGGCATCACCGTCGCCGTGGCCGGGGCGATAGCCGTCCAGATGGTGCTCTCCGGCATGCAGAGCGGCCACGACAGGCCGGGCGGGAGCGTTGCGAGCTGGTCACAGCTCCAGGCCTCGTACCGCCCGGGCACGTCCGAGGAGGTCCTCGCGTACACGAAGGCGTTCCGCTCCACGCCGGGCGTGCAGGACGCCGTCGCGTTCGTGGAGCAGTACGCGAGCTACCCCGGCAAGGAGCACTCCGTCACCACGGTGCACATCGCCGACTGCAGCATCCTGCGCACGCTCGCCAAGATCGGCTCGTGTCGTGACGGCGACGTCTTCGTGGCCGGGGAGAAGGGCGGGGACGCCGCCGCCCGCCACCTCCCGCCGGGCACGCCGCTGGAGATGGACGGCTTCGAGCGGGCGAAGGAGCGCGGAACTCCCGCCTACAAGTGGACGGTTCCGGCCTCGGCGCGGGTCGTGGAGACCCTCCCCGGGCCCACCGGGGACCACCAGTCCGGCGTGCTGGCCACGCCCTCGGCCATCGACGTCCGGGCGATCCCGGACGCCAGGACGACCGTGCTGGCCCGGGTCGACCCCCGCGACCGCGACGACGCCGTCGAGCGGTTCCGCAACACGGCCGCCGCCATCGACCCGGGCATGCGGGTCTGGCGCCTGGGCGGCGTGGTGAAGGAGAACCACCTCGCGGCCGTCGAGGAGGGCCTGAAGACCGGCGCCGTGTGCGTGCTCGGACTGATCGCGCTGAGCATGCTCGTCGGCACGCTGGAACAACTGCGCGAGCGCAAGCGGGCGTTGTCCATGCTGGTCGCCTGCGGCACCAGCCGTGCGACGATCGCCTGGTCGGTGCTGTGGCAGACCGCGGTTCCCGTGGTGCTGGGCATGGCGCTGGCCGTCGGATTCGGGCTCGGCCTGGGGCGGTTGCTGCTCGCCCTGGTCGACGAGCCTGTACGGGACTGGTTCGCGTTCGTCCCGCTGGCCGGCGCGGGGGCGGGCATGATCGTCGCGATCACCCTGCTGACCCTGCCGGCCCTGTGGCGCCTCACCCGCCCGGACGGCCTCCGGACAGAGTAACCGCCTTCGGATGGGCGTGACTTATCGCCGTGTGCGGCGGCCCGTGCGGCCCGCCGCACACGGCGGAAACCGCACGCACAGCAGCCAGCACGCCGGCCCGCCCCTACGCAGCGATCCGCACCGGCAGCTTCCGCAGTTCCTTGCGCAGCGCGGCGGCGATCTGCTCGAACTCGCCCTGCCGCGCGGCGCCCGTCCGCATGGCCAGGGCGATCCTGCGCGAGGGCACCGGATCCGCGAACGAGCCGGTGGCGAGCTGGGCGTTGCGCTCGGCCTCGACGCGCAGGGCCGTGCGCGGCAGCAGCGTGACGCCCATGCCGCCGCCGACCAGCTGGACGAGCGTGGACAGCCCGGCCGCGCTGGTCGTGCCCGGCGCGCCGGAGGTCCGGCCGACCTCGCGGCAGATGTCGAGGGCCTGGTCGCGCAGGCAGTGGCCCTCGTCGAGCAGGAGCAGGTCGAGCTCGCGCAGGGCCTCGCGCGGGATGTCGCCCCGCCCGGCGAGCCAGTGGTCGCGGGGCATGACGAGCACGAAGTCCTCGTCGAAGAGCGGGAGTTCGGTGACGCCGGGCACGCCGAGCGGCACGGCGAGCAGCAGCAGGTCGAGCCGGCCCTGGCCGAGCCCGTCGAGCAGCGAGGACGTCTGCTCCTCGTGGACCTGCAGGTCGAGGTCCGGGTACGCGTCGTGGACCAGGCGCAGGACGGTCGGCAGCAGGTACGGCGCGACGGTCGGGATCACGCCGAGGCGCAGGGCGCCGGTGAAGGGCGCGCGGGCGGCGTCGGCCTCCTCCATGAGCGCGGCGACGGCGTCGAGGACGGTCCGGGCGCGGGCGGCCAGCCGCTCCCCCGCGGGACTGAGCAGCACTTTTCTCGTCGTACGCTCGACGAGCTGGACGTCGAGGACCTCCTCCAGCGCGGAGACGGCCCCCGAGAGCGCGGGCTGGCTCATGCCGAGGGCCGTGGCGGCGTCCCGGAAGTGCAGGTGCTCGGCGACGGCGGCGAAGGCCCGGAGCTGGGCGAGGCTGGGCTGGCGCGGGCGGCCGCCCCCGGGGCTTACGGCGGCGACGGCCGGTGTGGTGGACATTTGATAAGCACCTCCGATCAACATCACCCAGTCTAGCTATTTCCGTTATCAATGGCTCCTGTGGCAGGGTTGCTCATGTCCAACCCCGAAGGAAACTCCTGTCACGGAGCTTCCTGCTCGCTGCAAGGAGAGCGCGTGCTCACTGTTGGTGACAAGTTCCCCGAGTTCGACCTGACCGCTTGTGTGGACCTGGACGCGGACAAGGCCTTCGCCCAGATCGACAACAAGACCCACGAGGGCAAGTGGAAGGTCGTCTTCTTCTGGCCCAAGGACTTCACCTTCGTCTGCCCGACCGAGATCGCCGCGTTCGGTCAGCTGAACGACGAGTTCGCCGACCGCGACGCCCAGATCCTCGGTGTCTCCGGCGACTCCGAGTTCGTCCACCACGCCTGGCGCAAGGACCACAAGGACCTCCGCGACCTGCCCTTCCCGATGCTGGCCGACGCCAAGCACGAGCTGATGCAGGCCTGCGGCGTCGAGGGCGAGGACGGCTACGCCCAGCGCGCCGTCTTCATCGTGGACCCGAACAACGAGATCCAGTTCGTCATGGTGACCGCCGGCTCCGTCGGCCGTAACCCCAAGGAGGTCCTGCGGGTCCTCGACGCCCTGCAGACGGACGAGCTGTGCCCCTGCAACTGGAACAAGGGTGAGGAGACCCTCGACGCCGTCAAGCTCCTCGCCGGCGAGTGAGCTGATCGACCATGGCGCTCGATGAGCTGAAGTCCGCGATACCGGACTACGCCAAGGACCTGAAGCTGAACCTCGGCTCGGTCATCGGCAATTCCGACCTGCCGAAGCAGCAGCTGTGGGGCACCGTCCTCTCCTGCGCGATCGCGACCCGTTCGCCGATCGTCCTGCGCGAGCTGGAGCCGGTGGCCAAGGCCAACCTGTCGCCCGAGGCGTACACGGCCGCCAAGGCCGCCGCCGCCATCATGGCGATGAACAACGTCTACTACCGCACCCGGCACCTGCTGTCGGACCCGGAGTACGGCAACCTGCGCGCGGGCCTGCGGATGAACGTCATCGGCAACCCGGGCGTGGAGAAGGTCGACTTCGAGCTGTGGTCGCTGGCCGTCTCGGCCATCAACGGCTGCGGCCTGTGCCTCGACTCGCACGAGCAGGTCCTCCGCAAGGCGGACGTCTCGCGCGAGACCATCCAGGAGGCGTTCAAGATCGCTGCGGTCCTGCAGGCCGTCGGCGCCACCCTGGACGCCGAGCAGGTCCTGGCGGACAACGCCTGATCCGCACGTAGCACGCGAGTGGGCCCCGGTCGTCATCGACGGCCGGGGCCCCTTCGTCTGTCCGGATTCGCCTGTACGGGCTCGCCCGTCCGGGTTCAGTCCCCCGGCTGCTGCGGGGGCGGCCCGATCGGCGGCGCCGCGGCCAGGGCCTTGTCCCTGCTGTACGCGCGGAGGTAGCCGACGACCGTATTGGTGACGGCGACCAGCGGAACGGCGACCACCGCGCCGCCGATGCCGGCCACCAGGGAGCCCGCGACCACCGACAGGACCACCGCGAGCGGGTGGACGCGCACGGCGCGGCCGAGGATGAACGGCTGCAGGACGTGCCCCTCGATCTGCTGCACGGCGAGCACCACGACGAGCACCATCAGGGCCGTGAACACGTCCTTCGTCACCAGCGCCACGACCACCGCGAGCGCGCCGGAGACCACGGCGCCGACGAGCGGCACGAACGCGAACAGGAAGATGAAGACCGCCAGCGGCACCGCGAGCGGCACGTTGAGGAAGAACAGCCCTATCCCGATGAAGATCGCGTCGATCAGGGCCACTATCACCGTGCCCCGCACGTAGGCCGTCAGCGTCGCCCACGCCCGCGGGCCCGCGCCCGCCACGCCCTCGCGCGCCGCCGCCGGGAACAGCTTCAGCAGCCAGCTCCAGATGCGCGGCCCGTCGTAGAGCAGGAAGAGCGTGCTGAACATCGCCAGCAGGATGCCGGTCAGCACCTCAAGGATCACCTGGACGCCCTCTATGCCGGCGGAGGTGATGTCCTTGGTGTTGGCGCCGATGGCCGTGCTGAGGTTGTCGGCGATGTTGTTGATCTGCTTCTCGGTGACGTGGAACCGGCTGGTGAGCAGCCAGTGCTTCAGGTCCTTGATGCCCTGCTGCACCTGCCCGGACAGGTCGTCGAGGTTGTCCGTCACCTGCCACGTCACGAACCAGCCGACCAGGCCCATGACGACGAAGCCGGAGATGAAGGTCATGGCCGTGGCGAGCCCCCGGGGCACGCCGCGTCTCTTCAGCCAGGCGACGGTGGGCTGCAGCAGGGCGGTGATCAGCAGGCCGACGACGAAGGACAGCACCACCAGACGGACGGCGCTGATCACCCGCATCAGCACCCAGAGGGTGCCGGCCAGGACCAGCAGCCGCCAGCCGGCCTCGGCCGCGACCCGCACGCCCCAGGGGACGGCGGCGACGGGGTCGGGGCGGGCCGGCACCGCGGGGGCGTAGCCGGGCGGCGGCGGGACGTGGTCGGGCGCGTGATCGTCCGCGGACCCGGCGCTGCCCGCACTTACGGGTCCGGGGTCGCCGGCGGACGCGGCGGAAGCCGCCCCGGACCGGCCGGAACGATTCGGCGGGGAGGTGCGTACGGGCTCGGCGGCGCCGTCCGGCTCGGGAGCGTCGCCGGCACCGGCGGCACCCGCCGCCTCGGCCGAGCGCTCCTCGAGCCGCCGGGCGAGGCGGGTCAGACCCGCTCCCGCACCGCCGACCCATCGTGGCAATCTGGACATTTCTCTTCCTCTACCCCCACTCCCCCGTGGCCAGGGTGAACGTTACCCGTGCCGTGCGCCGGGAAAGACAGCACGAGCCCCCGGCCTGGTTGAGACCGGGGGCTCGCGGGAGGCGGGGAAGCGGCCGGCGTTACGGCCGGGCGCCGCGCTCTAGTACCACTGGTTGGCCTGCCAGAACGACCAGGCGCCGCAGGGGCTGCCGTAGCGCTCGTTCATATAGCCGAGGCCCCACTTGATCTGGGTGGCGGGGTTGGTGCGCCAGTCGGCGCCGGCCGAGGCCATCTTGGTGCCGGGCAGCGCCTGGACGAGGCCGTAGGCGCCGGAGGAGGCGTTGGTCGCGGTGTAGTCCCAGCTGCTCTCGTTGTTCACGATGTTGCTGAAGCACTGGAACTGGTCGCCGGGGACCATCTGGCGGGCCATCGCCTGGACCTCGGCGGTGGAGTAGGAGCCCTTGACGGCGAAGGAGGACGCGTCGCGGGTGGCGGAGCGGCTGCTGACCTGCTCCTTCTCCTCCTTCTCGCGCTCCTTGGCCTTCTCCTCGGCCTCCTTCTTCTTGGCGGCCTCGTCCGCGGCTTCCTTCTTCGCCGTGGCGTCCTCGGCGGCCTGCTTGCGCGCGGCCTCCTCGGCGTCCTTCTTGGCGGCGGTCTCGGCGGCCTCGGACTGCGTGTCCGCCTGCTGGGTCAGGGAAGCGGCCTGTGCCCGGACGTTCTGTCCTGCGGGGATGTCCGCGAGGAGCGTCGTGTCCGCTGCGGTCGCCTCGACCCGGTCGGTCGTGCCCTGGTCATGGCCTGCAGCGACACCTACGACGGCGCCGACGGTGGTGACCGCGGTGGCGGATGCCACGGCGAATCCCCGGACCGAAATCCGGCTCACACGTTTTCCTTCCAGCATCGCCCGCATGGGTGACCTCGCGAGCGCGATCGTGCCCCTGGCGCTGGCCTCCGTAACGGTCACGGGAGGCACGGGCCCGTGGGGCCTCCCGGAAAGGGAGGTCCGCGTGACGCTCGGGCGGCATACGGCGGCGCTGTTCAGTTCTTCGAGCTGGCATGCACTGCCCACGGAGGGCCGAAGTGCCGTATGCGGGGCCTGACAGGAAGCAGACTCTGCCCGAACGGGATGCCCGGAGGCAATTCCGGGTTACGTGGGAAAGGTCACACCTCGTTTATGCCCGGGCATTTGCGGAAAGCCCGGCACGCAACAGCGGCGCGCGGCTAGGCTCCTTGGCTTTGCCGCGCACCGCCGGACGGGGAACGGAAGTGTCAGATCCGGCCGTCCTCCAGCATTTCGGTCACCAGCGCCGCGATCGGCGAACGCTCCGAACGCGTGAGCGTGACGTGCGAGAAGAGCGGGTGCCCCTTCAGCTTCTCGACGACGGCCACCACGCCGTCGTACCGCCCGACGCGGAGGTTGTCGCGCTGGGCCACGTCATGCGTGAGCACCACCCGCGAGTTGGCCCCGATCCGGGACAGCACGGTCAGCAGCACGTTCCGTTCGAGGGACTGGGCCTCGTCCACGATGACGAAGGCGTCGTGGAGCGAGCGGCCGCGGATGTGGGTGAGCGGCAGCACCTCCAGCATGCCGCGCTCCACGACCTCCTCGATGACCTCGGAGCTCGTGACCGCCGAGAGGGTGTCGAAGACGGCCTGGGCCCACGGGCTCATCTTCTCGGCCTCGCTGCCCGGCAGATAGCCCAACTCCTGCCCGCCGACCGCGTACAGCGGCCGGAAGACCATCACCTTGCGGTGCTGCCGGCGCTCCAGGACGGCCTCCAGGCCCGCGCACAGCGCCAGCGCGGACTTGCCCGTGCCGGCCCGGCCGCCCATCGAGACGATCCCGATGTCCGGGTCGAGCAGCAGGTCGAGCGCCACGCGCTGCTCGGCGCTGCGGCCGTGGATGCCGAACGCCTCGCGGTCGCCCCGCACCAGCCGCACCGAGCCGTCGGCGGCGACCCGGCCGAGGGCCTTGCCGCGCTCGGACTGCAGCACCAGGCCGGTGTGCACGGGCAGTTCCGCCGCCTGTGCGACGCGGACGGACTCGGCGGCGTACAGCTCGTCGATCTGCTCGGCGCTGACGGTGAGCTCCGCCATGCCGGTCCACCCGGAGTCGGTGATGGCGAGCTCCGCGCGGTACTCCTCGGCGAGCAGGCCGACCGCCGACGCCTTGATCCGCAGCGGCAGATCCTTGGAGACGACCGTGACGTCGTAGCCCTCGGCCTGGAGGTTGCGGGCGACCGCGAGGATGCGCGAGTCGTTGTCGCCGAGGCGGAATCCGGCGGGCAGTATGCCCGTGTCCGAGTGGTTGAGCTCGACCCTGAGCGTCCCGCCCAGGTCCCCGATCGGAATCGGGGAATCCAGCCGGCCGAACTGCACCCGGTACGTGTCCAGCAGGCGTAGCGCCTGCCGTGCGAAGTAGCCGAGCTCGGGGTGGTGCCGCTTGGCCTCCAACTCCGTGACCACCACCACGGGCAGCACGACCTCGTGCTCCTCGAAGCGGGACATGGCGCCTGGATCGGCCAGCAGGACGCTGGTGTCGAGGACGTAGGTGCGCCGGTCGTTCTCACGGCGCTTCTTGCTGGTCACCACGGGTGGACGAACCCCCTCGGGGAGGTCGGGGCGCGACGGCGTCGCCGGGGAATGGGCCGGGGTGCGAGCCCTTCGAGGGCCGGACTGCGGCCCTCCGCGGGCGGCCGCGCGGCCGGACAGGGCCGCTCGGTCCGCACGGTCGTCGTCCGTGTGCAAAGGGCCTCCCGGGCGGGCGGCCCCATGCCGCCCGCTGGCAGAGCGACGGTCTTGGGACGGACCGTCGGCCTGGAGGGGATATTCCCGCTGGACCGCTTGACCATGCAACGGCATATGCGGCGGCGTGGTGAGTCACGGCTCCGTCAGGAGCCGTACGCGTCGCGTGCGGTGAGTGCGCATTCCGCCGGACCCTCGCCGTGGGGGTTCAGCGCCGTGGCGGCGGGCATTGTTTTTGCCGCCGCAACGGCGGCGAACCACAATGCGCCGAACCGGCGGTGCCGGACCTCTCCGCAGCGGCGCCCGGGGCCCACCGGTGAGGCCCCGGCCTCAGGAGCCGTAGCGCCGGTGCCGCGCCGCGCAGCACCTTGTGGGGGATAACCCCCACACCCCCAGCCGGGAGCGTTCGCGCGGCAAACGTCCTAGGAGCCGTAGCGCCGGTGCCGCGCAGCGTAATCGCGCAGCGCTCGCAGGAAGTCGACCTTCCGGAAAGCCGGCCAGAAGACTTCGCAGAAGTAATACTCCGAGTGCGCGCTCTGCCAGAGCATGAAACCCGAGAGCCGCTGCTCGCCGCTGGTGCGGATGATGAGGTCCGGGTCCGGCTGACCGCGTGTGTACAGGTGCTTGGTGATGTGCTCGACATCGACCATTTCGGCCAGTTCCTCGAACGACGTCCCGTTCTCCGCCGCTTCGAGCACCAGGGACCGCACCGCGTCCGCGATCTCCTGCCGGCCGCCGTAGCCGACGGCCACGTTGACCAGTATTCCGCGGGTGCCGATCGTGTCCTGCTCGGCCTCCTTCAGCACCTGCTGCGTACGGGCCGGCAGCAGATCCATCGTGCCCACGTGGTGGACGCGCCAGCGCCCGTCCGCGGCCAGGCCGCGCACCGTGTTCTCGATGATGCCGAGCAGCGGGTTGAGCTCCACGGCCGGGCGGTCGAGGTTGTCGGTGGAGAGCATCCAGAGGGTGACGACCTCGACGTCGGTCTCGGCGCACCAGCCGAGCAGCTCCGAGATCTTGTCGGCGCCCGCCTGGTGGCCCTGCTCGGTCGTGCGGCCGTCGGCCCGCGCCCAGCGGCGGTTGCCGTCGAGGATGACGCCGATGTGCTTGGGCACCTGCGCATGGTCGAGGCGGCCTTCCACCCGGCGTGCGTAGAGCCTGTACACCAGGTCGCGCAACTTCACGTTTCCAGCCCCTCCAAGCCACGGCGGTCGCCCCGAGGGCGCCACATTACTGCCCGCGTGTCACGGGAACCCAACTCGGTCCGTCACAAGACCGTGATAGTCAGATGCACATGACCGATTCCACACATTCCGCTCATTATCGAGCGGCCGATAACCGCTACGACGCCATGGAGTACCGGCGCACGGGCCGCAGCGGCCTGTGGCTGCCGGCCATCTCACTGGGACTGTGGCACAACTTCGGTGACGACCGCAGCCTGGAGTCGCAGCGCGCGATTCTGCGCCGCGCCTTCGACCTCGGGATCACGCACTTCGACCTGGCCAACAACTACGGCCCGCCGCCCGGCTCCGCCGAGCTGAACTTCGGCAAGATCTTCGCACAGGACTTCCGCCCGTACCGCGACGAGATCCTCGTCTCGACGAAGGCGGGCTATCTGATGCACCCGGGGCCGTACGGCGAGTGGGGTTCACGGAAATACCTGCTGTCCTCCCTGGACGCGTCGTTGCGCCGGATGGGTGTCGACTATGTCGACATCTTCTATTCGCACCGGTTCGACCCGGAGACGCCGCTGGAGGAGACGATGGGCGCGCTCGCGTCCGCTGTGCGGCAGGGCAAGGCGCTGTACGCGGGCGTGTCCTCGTACAGCGCCGAGCAGACCGCCGAGGCGGCCCGGCTGCTGCGCGACATGGGCGTGCCGGCCCTGATCCACCAGCCGTCGTACTCGATGATCAACCGCTGGACCGAGGACGACGCGCTCCTGGACACCCTGGAGGCGGAGGGCATGGGCTGCATCGCCTTCGCGCCGCTCGCGCAGGGCCTGCTGACCGACAAGTACCTGCACGGCATCCCGGAGGGCTCGCGCGCCTCGCAGGGCAAGTCCCTGGACCCGGCGCTGCTGACCGAGGAGGTCGTGAGCCGGCTGCGCGGCCTGAACGAGATCGCGGGGCGGCGCGGGCAGTCGCTCGCGCAGCTGGCCCTGAGCTGGGTGCTGCGCGACCCGCGGATGACCTCGGCGCTGATCGGCGCGTCGAGCGTGGCCCAGCTGGAGGCGAACGTGGCCGCGCTGGGGGCACCGAAGCTGACCGATGAGGAACTGGCGCAGATCGACGCCCTCGCGGTAAGCACCGAGGGCGTCAACATCTGGGCCCGCCGCGGCTGACCCGGGAGCCGGGGGCCGGGGTCGCACGCTTCGTCACCCAGGGTGACCACGGGGAAAGAAAACGGGCCGGTCCGTGGGGGGGATACGGACCGGCCCGAGGGGGGGTTTCCACCTTAACCGGTCTGAGGCCGTGCTCGTTGCACCGACAGGGGTGACGACCCGCGGGATGCTGACACTCGGTGACTTTTTGATCATGAACGGGCGGTCCCGGCCGGATGCGGCCGGAGGCCCGGGGGGCCCGCCAGTACTGGGCCTACGGCGTAGAACCAGCCATTCCGCGGGCGGGCCCGGCGGCCGCTTGGGCACACTTCGATAACGTCCGGAAAAATCACGGCCGACTTGACGCGGCGATGGCTCCGGGCGCGTCGGAGAGCCGTTCGGGGGACGCGGCGGGGGATGCGCCGGGGGCTGCGGG
>NZ_JBPQTW010000149.1:0-16705 GCF_051386535.1 Streptomyces sp. URMC 127 | reverse complement strand
CCCCGCAGACGGAGACCCGCATGCCCCACACCGAACCCACCGCTCGCGCCGGGCACCTGCCCGTGCCCCTCACCGCCGGCGCCTGCCGGTGCTCCCTCCTCCGCCGGACGGAGGTGCGGCCGTGACCTCCTCCATCCGCCGGGTCGGCGTGGTCGGCGGAGGCCGGATGGGCGCCGGCATCGCCGAGGTCTGCGCCCGCGCCGGCCTCGACACCGTCGTCTGCGAAGCCGACGCCACCGCCGCCCGCGCCGCACGCGACCGCGTCACGGCCTCCCTGGAACGCGCCGTCGGCAAGGGCAAGCTGGACCGTACGGCCGCCGAGCAGGCCCTGTCCCGCCTCACCTTCACCGGCAGCCTCGACGACCTCGCCGACCGCCGGCTCGTCATCGAGGCCGTCGTCGAGAACGCGGACGTGAAGACCGAGGTCTTCGCCGCCCTCGACAAGACCGTCGAGGACCCGGAGGCGATCCTCGCCACCAACACCTCCTCCCTCCCCGTCATGCGGCTCGGCATGGCGACCCGGCGCGCCGACCGCGTGGTGGGCCTGCACTTCTTCAACCCCGTGCCCGTCATGCCGCTGGTGGAAGTGGTCGCCTCCCTGCACACCGCGCCCGCGGTCGTCACCGCCGCCGAGGCCTTCGCCGCCGGCCTGGGCAAGTCCGTCGTCCGCTCCCGGGACCGGGCCGGGTTCGTCGTCAACGCGCTGCTCGTCCCCTACCTCCTCGCGGCCGTACGCATGGCCGAGTCCGGGTTCGCCACCGCCGCGGACGTGGACGCCGGCATGGAGCTGGGCTGCGCCCACCCGATGGGCCCGCTCAAGCTCGCCGACCTCATCGGGCTGGACACCGTCGCCTCCATCGCGGAATCCCTCTACGAGGAGTTCAAGGAGCCCCTCTACGCGCCGCCCCCGCTGCTGCAGCGGATGGTTCAGGCGGGCCTCCTCGGCCGCAAGACGGGCCAGGGCTTCCACACCTACGCGGGCTGAACGAGGCCGCCGGGATGGCAGACCCGGGTGGCGGCGTCCTCCGTGGTCAGGCCGTGGCCGGTGAGGAAGTCACGGACCTCGCCGGGGGACGGCCGCGGCTGCGGCGTCGCCGGACAGGCGGAGTGGCGACGAGGCTGCGGACGGACGCGCCCGCGTACGGGAAGTTCAGCGAGGCGCACCGCCGCGTTCACGTGGTTGAGCATCCGGCCGTGAGGGACAGGGCGCGGTGGTCCGCGGGCGCGGCGGGGGCGGTCAGGGCGGGGTAGTCGGTGTAGCCGGTCGCGCCGCCCACGTACATCGAGTACTGCTCGCGCAGCGGGTTCAGCGGGGCACGGGCACGCAGGCGCCCGACCAGGTCGGGGTTGGCGATGAAGGCGCGCCCCAGCGAGACGAGGTCGGCCCCCGAGGCCAGCAGGCGCTCACCGGCGCCGCGCCCTCCGTCGGCGGGCAGCGTCCGGAACCGGCGCAGGTCGGGGTTGGCCATCAGCACGCCGGACCAGCCGGCGCGGATCCGCCGGTACAGGGGGTCGCCGGGGTCGGCGAACTCCACGTGCAGGTAGGCCAGACCGAGATCCCCGACGGCGTCCAGCAGCGCCGGGTAGATGCGGTCGGTGTCGCCCTCGTCTATGCCGTTGACGGTGTTCGCCGGGGAGATCCGCAGCCCGACCCGCTCGGCGCCGATCGCCTCGGCCACGGCGCGAGTCGTCTCGGCCGCGAACCGGATGCGGTTGGCCACGGAGCCGCCGTAGGCGTCCGTGCGCCGGTTGGTGTTCCGCGCGATGAACTGGTGGAGGAGAAGGCCGTTCGCGGCGTGCACCTCCACTCCGGCGAAGCCCGCCGCGACGGCATTGCGGGCGGCCTGCGCGAAGTCGGCGATGGTCGAGCGGATGTCGCCGGCGGTCATCTCGCGGGGGACGACGGAGGGGCGGCGCCCGGCGGGCGTGTGGATGGTGTCCGGAAGCGCGACGGGCGAGGGCGCGACCGGCGTCAGGCCGCTGTTGTCCGGGTGGCCGACCCGCCCGCCGTGCTGCAGCTGCAGGAACATCCGCCCACCCGCGGCGTGCACCGCGTCCGTGACCTGCCGCCACCCGGCCACGTGCGCCGGGCGGTGAATGGCGGGGATGTCCGGGAACGTCTGCCCGACGGCGTTCGGGGTGGTCGCCTCGGCGATGATCAGGCCGGCGGAGGCGCGCTGCGCGTAGTACGTCGCCATGAGCGGCCCCGGCACGCCGTCGGAGCCGGCCCGGTTCCTCGTCAAGGGCGCCATGACCAGGCGGTTGGGCAGGTGCAGCGGGCCGAGCTCGAAGGGCTCGAAGAGGCTGGTGGTCGCGGGTGCGTTCGTCATGCCCGTACGGTAGAAGTTGTCACCAGTGTCAGGTTCAAGTCCCGCCGGGCGGTCGCCCCGCGGGCGAGAGAGGGGGCGGCATGCGGATCGGTGAACTGGCCCGGCGGACCGGGGTGAGCGAGCGCTCGCTGCGCTACTACGAGAAGCAGGGTCTGCTGACCGCCGAGCGGACCCCCGGCGGGCACCGCGAGTACGGCGAGTGGGCGGTCGACCGGGTGATCCGGATCCAGGTGCTCTTCGCCGCGGGGCTCAACAGCACGAAGATCGGCCAGTTGCTGCCGTGCATGCGCGACCCGGACGGCGGCCCGTCGGAACGCGCGACCGGGCGCCTCGTCGCCGAACTGGCCGGGGAGCGGCAGCGCATCGACCGGATGATCGCCGACCTGGTCCGCACCCGTGACATCCTCGACGAGGTGATCGGCACGGCGTCGGCCGTCCAGGCGTGATCCCGGCCGGCGGCCGGCGCGCGCCGGGGGCCGCAACCACCGCAGGCGCATCAGCGCTCGCCCAGCACTGCTCGGATCACGTGGCGGGCGTTGCGTGCCATCGCCGGGTTCGCCGTACGGTAGTGCGGCAGTGCGATCAGGGCCTGGGAGAGGGTACGGGCGCGGCCGCGGATCCACGTCGCGTCGTCCACGCCGAGCGCTTCGCGGAAGACCTCCCGCGCGCCGGGCGGCAGCAGGTTCCACGCGGGGAAGAGGTCGCAGGCCGGATCGCCCGCCCCCGCGCACCCGAAGTCGATCACCGCCGTCAGCCTGCCGCCGGCCACCAGCAGGTTGCCGGGCATCAGGTCGGCGTGCAGCCAGACCGGCGGCCCGTCCCAGGCCGGGGCGCGGAGCCCGGTCTCCCAGACGGCGGTTGCGGCATCGCAGTCGACGCCCTCCTCGGGGAGCCCGCGCAGCCGCTCGATCGCCGCCCGGGTCTCCTCGTCGAGCGACGCGAGCGGCCCGCCGCGGTGGGCCCGCGGCGCCCCGGGCAGGGTGATGCTCCGCATCGCCGCGACGAACCCGGCCAGGTCCCGGGCCAGGAGCACGGGCTCCTCAAGCGCCCCCGCTTCCGGATGCCGGCCGGGCAGCCACCGGTACACCGACCAGGGCCACGGATAGCCCTCGGCGGGCTTCCCGGCCCCGAGGACGCCGGGAACGGCCGTGGGCAGCCAGGGTGCAAGAAGGGGCAGCCATTCCTGCTCCCTCGGCACGTCCGCGGCCCCGCCCTGCCGCCGCGGCAGCCGTACGGCCATGTCGTCGCCCAGCCGGAACACGGCGTTGACCGTGCCCCCGGACGGAAACCGCTCGACGGTCCGCCCCGCCCACTGCGGGAACTGCCCGGCGACCAGCCGCCGTACGAGGTCGTCGCCGACCGGGGGCGGGCCGGGGTGCGTCTGCTCTGTGCTGCTCGTGTGCCCTGTGCTCATGGCCCGCCATCAGATCGCCGGGCGGCGGTGGCCGTCAACGGCTTTTGCCGCCTGCACGGCAGCCCGCCGCCGTGGTCCCGGCGCCCCGGTAGTAGGCGAACTGGGTCACACCGTCGTAGCCGTAGCTCTCCGGGTGCAGCTCGTGCAGGGCGACGCCGGACCGGGAGAGCGGGCCGAGGAGGCCGGTGAGCAGTTCGCCGGCCCGGGCGATGAACTCGGCCTTCTCCGCGGCGCTGTTCGTGCCCGCGGTGAGGCTCGCCTCCACGTGCGCGTCCCGCTCCCCGGCCAGGGGCCTGCCGGCGACGAAGTAACTGCCGGCCGGCGCGGGGTTGATGTGGACGATGGTGCGCGCACGGTCCTTGCGCAGGACCGACACCGCCAGCTCGGTCAGCCCTTCGGCGAGGGCGCGCTGAACGTCGGCCGGAAGGCCCGGGCCGGGGACGGTGACGCGGAAGTACGGCATGGCTCTCCTCCATTGGCGGCCGGCCGCCGGCGGATCCGGCAGCGGCATGCAGCAAGCCTCACCGACCTGGCACGATTGATCCAACGCATGGAAGTCATACGCATATGAGGCCGGTGCATGCCCGTCAACCTTCCCCAGCTGAGGGCCTTCCTGGCCGTCGTCGACACCGGCGGCTTCAGCGCGGCCGCCGCCGAACTGGGCATGAGCCAGTCCGCGGTCTCGCACGCCGTCGCCTCCCTGGAGCGCGAACTGGCCGCTCCGCTGCTGGTCCGCGCCACCCCGGCCAGGACCACGGCCCTCGGGGAACGGATCCTGCCGCACGCCCGTACGGCGCTCTCGGCGGTCCGGTCCGTGGAGCGGATCGCGGCCGAGGCCACCGGCGAGCCGGCCGGCATCGTGCGGCTGGCGGCCACGCCGACGGTGTGCCAGGGCCTCGTCCCCGGGCTGCTGCGGCACTGGCGCGCGGAGCAGCCGCGGATCACGGTGCGGGTCTTCGAGGGCGACAGCGCCGAAGTGTCGGCCTGGCTGGAGGGCGGGACGGCCGACGCGGCCGTCCTCGTCGACCCGCCGCCCGGCCCCGGCACCCTGCTGGTCACGGACCACTACCAGGCCCTCCTGCAGCGGGACCACCCGCTGGCCGGGGAGGCGTCCGTCGACGTCCGCGACCTGGAGGACGACCCGTTCCTGATCTCTCCCAACGGGTGCGAAGCCCGCATCCGCACGATCCACGGCCTGGCCGGGCTCCGCTTCACGCCCGCCCACCGCGTCCGCGACCTGGCGACGCTGATCAGCATGGTGCAGGCCGGGATCGGCGTGACGATCCTCTCCGAGGTCTCCCGCTCGCTGATCCCGCCCGACCTCGTCCTGCTGCCGCTGGAGCCCCGCACCTCGCGCCGCCTCGTCCTGACCGGACCGCGGAACCGCCCCTGGCACCCGGCGGTCCACGCCCTGGCGGAGTCGGCGGCCGGCCACTTGGCCCGTACGGTCTGAGTGTTCGTACAGCCTGAGCGTTCGTACGGCTTGAGCGTTCGTACGGGCTGAGCATGCGTACGGCCTGAGGCCGGCCGTTCGCCGCGGAACGCCGGCCCCGGGCGTCAGAGCCGGCCGCGCCGCGCCGCCTGCACCCCCGCCTGGAATCGCGTGGTGACCCAGCCCGGCCAAGAGGGCGGAGACGCGCCGCACCACGGTGCGGCGGCCCGGGCCCAGGCGGCGGGCGATCGCGTCGTCCGTGACGCCGCTTGCCATGAGCGTGAGGATCCGGCGGTCCCGGGCGTCGATCTGCGTGCCGATGCCCCCCGCCGCCGACACCGGAACGGCGAGCCTCCACAGCGACTCGAACACGTTGGACAGCGCCCGGAACACGCTGGACGGGCGAAGCGGCCTTCGCGTCCGCCGCCTGACCACCCGCCACGGCGGAACGGGGTGCAAAGCAGCGCACCTCTGGCGGGCGGTCCCCCCGGCTCCACCCACGCCGGCGCCGACCGAGCGGGCCGTCCGCGCGGCCGCCGGGCCGGTGAGCCCCGCCGGCTCCTAGGCTCCTGGTCGCGGCGCGGGGGCGGTCTCCTCTCCGTGGTCGAGGGCCATGAGGGCGGCGCCGATCCACCCGGCCTCCGGGCCGAGGAGGGCGGGCCGGATGTCCGGCAGGTCGCGGTGGGCGGCGGCGGTGACGTAGCGCCGGAAGCTCGCGCGGACAGGGTCCAGCAGAAGATCGCCCGCTTCGGCGACGCCGCCACCGACGACCACCAGCTCGACGTCGAAGAGGTTGACGAGCGTCGCGACGCCGATGCCGAGCCAGTGGCCGAGGCGTTCGAGCTGGGCTCGTGCGGCGGGGTCGCCGGCGCGCGCGGCCGCGGTGACCGCTTCCCCGGTCACCCGGCCGGCGCCGTCGGCGAGCGCGGCCAGGGCCCCGCCGGGGGCGGCCGCGGCCGCCGCGCTGCCGTAGCGGCCGAGGGCCCGCCCGGAGGCCAGTGGTTCGAGGCAGCCGACGGTGCCGCAGCCGCAGCGGTCGGTGCCGTGCGGGTCGACGATCATGTGCCCGATCTCCGTGGCGATCCCGGTGCGGCCGCGGAAGAGCCGGTCGGCCAGGACGAGGCCCCCGCCGACGCCGGTGCCGACGGTGACGAACGCCATGTGGGAGGCGCTGATCCCCGTGCGGTACTCCGCCCAGCAGGCGGCGTTGGCGTCGTTGTCGACGACGGCCGGCAGGCCGGTGGAGTCCTGCAGCAGGCCGCGCAGCGGCATGTCGTGGCACGCGGCGTTGGGGGCGCTCAGGATGCGGCCCTCGGGCCAGCGGACGAGGCCCGCCGCTCCCGCGCCGACGGCGGCGATCCCCGGGTTGCGGGAGCGCAGCGTGTCGACCAGGGCGGAGACGGCCTTGAGGACGGCCGTCTCGTCGGGCGGGCTGGGCACGGGCGGGACGCGGTCGACGACGCGGCCCCGCGCGTCGGCCACTCCCGCCGAGATCTTCGTTCCTCCGATGTCGAGGCCGATGGAGAGCCGGCCGTCGTCGTGGGGTCGTGGGAGCATGGGGGAACTCCTACCGGGTTCGGAGCCGGACGCCGAGACAGCTCTGCAGGGCGATCAGCGCGGCGCCGTGCGCACCGCGGAAGGCGTCCAGCGGTCGGGTGACGATCTGACAGTCCCTGCTGAGGTGGAAGGCGTACGCGGGGAACTTCCGCATCGCGCGCAGGAAGGAGTTCGCGGCCCGGCGCCCGGGCCCGTCGCGGAGGAGGTCCTCCGCCGCGTAGACCACCACGTGGCTCGGCCCGAAGAGGGTGAGGAGCGCGGCGATGCCGCGGGACAGCGAGGTCCCGGCCTTGCGGAAGGCCGCCACCGCCTCGCCCGCCTGCGCGTCGTTGCCGTCGGCGAGCGCGATCGCGGCTTCGAGTCCGTCGAGCTCCCGGCCGGTGCGTTCCTTGACCACGGCGGTCAGGGCGCGGTTGCCGACCTGGCTCTCGATGCACCCGCGCATCCCGCAGTCGCAGATGCGGCCCCTCGGCCACACCTGCAGGTGCCCGAACTCGACGGGGGCGGACAGGCGCTCGCCCCGGACGACCATTCCCGCCCCCACGCCGTCGCGGACCAGGACGACCCCGAACGTCGCGGCGGCCCGGCCCACGCCGAGGCTCTGCTCGTAGGCCGCAAAGGCGTGCGCGTCGTTCTCCACACACGTGGCGCAGCCCAGCATGGAGGCGAGTTCCGCACCGAGGGGAACGTTCTCCCACTCGTACGGCGGAGGTTTTTCGTGCCGGTGGTCGTCGGGGCCGTTGACCAGGTGGAGCACCCGTCCCGTGTCCGGGTCGACGGGCCCGCCCACCTGGACCCCGACGCACACCCTGCTCCTGGGGAAGGCGCACCCCAGCCTGTCGTCGACGAGGCTCTCCGCGAGCTCGGCGACGTGCTTGACCACCTCGGCCGACTCCATGACCGTGAGGTGCCGACGGGAGTGTGCCAGGACCACGCCGTCGGATCCGACGACGACTCCTGTGAGCTTGTACGGCTGGATTTCGATGCCGACGGCGTAGCGCCCGTGGTCGAGTTCGTACGAGCGTCGCAGGATCTGCCGCACTTTCACGTCGTTCACGTTCACGTTCATGTGCCACCTTGCGTCCGGTGGTGCGGTGAAGGAAACGGGAGCCGGGAAGGGAAGGGAGAGACGGGAAGGGAAAGGGGAGGACGGGGTCAGGCAAGGGATCCTGGAGAAACGGCCTCCGGATACTGCTGGACGGCGGAACGAATGGCGATGGGGGTCAGGGTGACGATCTCGTCGGCGCAGCATTCCTTGTCCGCGTCCCGGGCCGCGCGGCGCAGTTCCTCCGCCTGCCCCGTGGTCGCGCAGTCCCACAGCGCGCCGACGAGATCGATTTCGTCCGTGTCCTCGAATTCCTCGAAGGAAACCTGTTCGGTCATGAGATGACGGCTTCGGTTGGCATAGGGGAGATGGCGCACGCATTCGGTGAGGAATGCGGCCTTCAGCGCCGGGTCGGCCGTTTGCGGGTCCGGGGCCGGGTGCAGTTCCCGGTCGCGGAAGGTGCCCAGGGCGCGGGCCGTGGTCTCCGTCGCGAGCTCGTCGATCTCGTCCTGCCGGAGAGGCCCGGGCAGGCGGCCCGCGGTCGCGATCGCAAGCAGCCAGAGGTGAACGACGTGATATCCGTAAGCGGCCCAGCCGGCCCGGGACTCGAAGGCGGGCACGCCCTCCCCCCGGGTGTGGTCCGCGGCCGGTGCGGTCGCCGCGGATCCGACGAGCCGCTGCAGCCGCTCCTCCACCGCGTCCGGGGTGAGCCGGCTCTCGATGTCGGCCCGGACGGCCCGGAGGAACCGCTCGAACGCCGGGTGCACGTGCGACGTGGCGACTCTGGTGGTCTTCTGCTTGGCCCTGCGTGTCGCGAGACCGTGCTCATCCCTTGCGGACATGCGAACCTCCTTCTTCTTCCTCGCGGTTGTCCAGGTGGTTGTCCAGTGAGCTCCGCAGCGTGCTGATCGCGTGGCGCAGGTTGCTGCGGACGGTGCTCGCCTTCACGCCGAGCAGTGCGGCGATCTCCTGTGCGGAATAGCTGTCCAGGTGCAGGGCCAGCACCTGCCCCTGCCGAGGGGGCAGGCCGCGGAGGATCTCCAGCACCCTTTCGTGTTCGCCCGGTTCGGGCCGCGCCGCCGCGGGCGGGCCCGTCAGATGTGCCGTGCGGGATTCCAGGGCCAGCCGCTTGCGGTTGCGTGCGGCCTTCTTGCAGTACTTGTGCCACGCGACCGTCCGTACCCAGCCCGCCGGGCTCTTGCAGTCCGGCCACGCGTGCAGGAGCTCCTGCATGGCGTCCTGCGTCGCGTCCTCGGCTTCCTCGTACGTTGCCCCCGCTCTCATGAGGCTGTGCACGACGCGCGGATATTCCGCCCTGAAGAAAGCGGCGAAGCCCGGCGGTTCGGCGGCTATGGCTTCGTGATCTCCTCGGCGGCTCACGCAGCCACCTCCTCCGGATCGGTCACACCCTTATAGGGCCGCGAGGCGCCGTGAGCGTGCAACCCCCCGGGGAATCCGGCGTCTTTCTTCCGTGCGGCGGTCTGTGCCTCCGGCGCTTGCACGTGGAGGGGTGTGCTCAGCCCCTTTCCGTACAGCAGCCCCGAGGAATGCGAGGTCCCCATGAGGCGCAATGCCGGCACACGGCACTCCGATGCGACCGGCTCCACCGGGCCGCGCCGCCGGCCCGGCTCCACCGATGTGGTGGCTGTCGTGAACGGCGTGACGGCGAGCGTCGGAAGCACGTACGTGATGACGTCATCGGTCCCGCTCGCCGTGCTGGCCGGAATACTGGCGGCGGTCGTGGTGGCCCTGCACCTGCGGGCCCGCTCGTAACGACCCGTCGAGGTCAAGCGGTGATGTCACTGCTTGACCTCACTGCTCGTCACCGCGCCGGTGACGGAGCGCTCACGCGCTCCCGAGCGCTTCTCCCGGGCCGGCGGACGGGCCGTCCCGGAGGGCGCCGGCGACGACCGAGGCGACGACCTTGCGTACGGCTTCGGCTCCCGGCGGGGTGTGCGTGCGGTCGGCGAACAGCAGGTGCCCGGCCCCGATCAGGGTGGGTGCGAGCGTGTCGACGTCCGCATCGGCGGCGATGCGGCCCAGCTCGCGCTCGGCGGTCAGGTACGAGGCGAGCATGGCCGTGGCTTCGGTGAGGACCGGGACGCCGCCGCCCGGCGCGGTCCGGCGCAGCCGTGCGCGCAGGTCGTCCCGGAAGGTGACGAGCGCGACGATCGCCACGGCGACCGAACCGAAGAGGTCCGTGAGCGCGGCGGCGAGGTTGCCGGTGACCGAGCCGGTTCCCGCGGCGCCGCGCAGGGCGGCCGCCTGGCTCTCGACGCGGGCGATGCGGTCCTGGACGAGCCCGGCGAGGAAGGCGTCGAAGTCGGCGAAGTGCCGGTGCAGTACGCCCTTGGCGCAGCCCGCTTCCGCCGTGACCGCGCGGCTGGTCAGCGCGCTCGGGCCGTCCCTGAGGAGGATGCGCTCGGCGGCGTCGAACAGCTGCTCGCGCGCATCGCGCAGAGCCACTCCCGTTGGCATGGCGCACATCCTTCCCGTCTCTCACCGGACCCTATCCCGTTGACGAGTGGGCGTGCGCCCACTCATAGTGGGCACATGCCCACTCCATTGTCAGGGCGATCGTGCCCTTCCGAGCAAGAGCCCCACCGGCACCGCGAGATGGCCGAGTCCTTCGGCGAGGACGCCGAACGCTACGACCGGGCCCGCCCCCGCTACCCCGCCGCCCTCGTGGAACGGATCGCCTCCGAAGCCGATGCCGTCCTCGACGCCGGCTGCGGCACCGGGATCGCCGCCCGGCAACTACAGGCGGCGGGCTGCCGGGTGCTGGGAGTCGAGCCCGACGCGCGCATGGCCGAGCGGGCGCGGCGCTCCGGCGTGGAGGTCGACGTGGCGGCCTTCGAAGCCTGGGACCCGGCCGGGCGCGTCTTCGACGCGGTCGTCGCCGCCCAGGCCTGGCACTGGATCGACCCGGCCGCGGGCGCTGCCAAGGCCGCGCAGGCGCTGCGCCCCGGCGGCCGGCTGGCAGCGTTCTGGAACGTGCCGCGGCTTCCGGCCGAGCTGACCGAAGCGTTCGCCGAGGTCTACCGGCGGGTCGCGCCCGACGCGCCGTTCACCTTCCCGGCGACGACGGAGCAGGCGCTGGAGGGGCACCGGCGGATCATCGGCACGGCGGCCGACGCCATCCGGGAAACGGGCCGGTTCGGCGAGCCGGAGGAGTGGTGCTTCGACTGGGAGTGGACCTACACCCGCGACGCGTGGCTGGACCAGATGCTCACGCACGGCGCCCTCACCCGGCTTCCGCCGGACAAGTCGGCGGAGGTCCTGGAGCATGTCGGGACCGCCGTCGATGCCATGGGCGGCAGCTTCGCCGTGCCCTACGCGACCGTGACGATCACCGCGGTGCGGACCGGTGCCGCGTGAGACGGCCCGTGCCGCGGCCCCCGCCCCCTACCGCACCACGGAGAGCACGAGGGACGCGACGGCCAGCCCCAAGTAGGCGCCGGGAAAGGCCAGGTTGTACAGGACCCGGGCACGGACGTGCGCCGCGACGGCAGCGACGTAGAAGAGGACCAGCCCGGTCGCGGCGGCCGTGCCGAGGAAGGGGACGCCGAGCAGCCCGAGCAGCAGGCCGGCGGCCCCGGCCGCCTTAGGCGCGGCGAGCCACGGGATCCAGGACCGCGGGACGCCCACCTCGGCCGAGTTGGCGAGGACGAGCGGGGACTTGAGCACGTCCAGGACGGCCATCCCGGCGTTGGCCGCGATCGTGACGGCAGCGACGATCACATAGGCAGCAAACACGTGACTCCCTTTCACCTGACTGCTCCCAGCCTCGCCAGGACCTCACGCCCCGTCCAATACCCGCGTCTATAACCTGACGGCATGGACGTCGACACCCGGCTGCTGCGCTCCTTCGCCGCCGTCGCGGAGGAGGGCAGCCTGACCCGGGCCGCGGAGCGGCTGTTCGTGTCCCAGCCGGCCCTGACGAAGCAGATCCAGCAGCTGGAGGACCGGCTCGGCGTACGGCTGTTCACGCGCTCCCGGGCCGGCATGGCCCTCACCGGGCCGGGCAGGGCGCTCGCCGAGCGCGTGCCCGCCCTGCTGGCCGAGTGGGACCGGGTGCTGCGGGAGACGCAGGGCGCGGCGGCCAGGGCGGCCCGCGTTACCTACCGGCCGGTCACCGGCGTCAGCCCCAGCCGGGTGGGCGTCGCCTGGCCGCTCGCCGGGGACGCCGACCCCGCCGTCCGGGACTTCGTCCCCTGCTGCCTGAACAGCCGGAACGCGGAGGCGTCGAGAGCGCCTAGACGAGGTCGAAGGGCTCCGGGTCGTGCCCTTCCCAGATGCGGCGGGAGGTCTCCTCGGGGTAGGGAACGGTCGCCGGCTCGGCGTCCAGGACCGGGTGAGCCGCCGGCCGGGGCGGTGGGCGGCCCAGCCGGGGTCGCCGGTCACGGCGAAGCGGACCCAGGCCTCCCGGAGTTCCCGCGAGACCGCGACGGCGCCGGCGGCCGGTCGGTCGCCGAGGAGCCCCCTGCCCGCCGGGCTGTCCAGGGTGCCGAACGCCAGGGGCACGTCGAGGCTGTGGCAGGCGCCCAGGACGCCGCCCATGGCAGGGGAGCCCAGCCGCAGCTCGAAGAGGTACGAGGTGCCTCCGGCCGCGGCGTTCGCCTCGGCCGGCTTCTGCGACGGCATGCGGAAGAGCGCGTCGGAGTACACCGTTTCCAGCAGCTCCTCCGCGCCGGCCTCCGGGAGGGCGGACCGGTAGGCGGCCGCGCCGTCCGGTGCCGGCGCGAACAGCTCCAGCGCGGTCCGGGCGTCCTCGCCGGTGAACGTGCCCAGCCGTCCGGTCATGACGCTGAACAGCCGGAACTCGTCGCGCGTATGGCCCACGAGGAGTTCGGTGCCGCTCGCGCGGCCGGCGGCCAGGGTGGCCCAGGGCGTCTCGGCGAGGACCTCGCCGTCGACGACGGGACACACGGCGATGCCGGCCTGGGCCGGCCGCCCCCAGGACGCGTGGCTGCCGGTCAGGCCGGCGCTGAGGGCGGTGAGCTCTCCGGCCGGCCGCTGCGGCTCGACGCCGGACAGGGCCGCCGCCGTGGGAACCGTGCCGAGCCGCTCCGCGAGCGCGGCGGCCGTTGCTTCCGCCAGAGCGGGGGTGCAGTGCCACCCGGGCACGGAGTGGGCGACGGCGCGCCGGAACAGCCCGCGCACCGGCTTCATCGTCAGCAGGGCGGCGATCGAGCCCGCTCCCGCGGACTGCCCGGCCACGGTGACCCGGCCGGGGTCCCCGCCGAACGCGGCGATGTTCCGCTGCACCCACTCCAGCGCCGCGATCTGGTCGAGGAACCCGCGGTTGGCCGGTGCGCCGCCGAGGAGGGCGAAGCCCTCGGCGCCCACCCGGTAGTTGATGCTCACCACGACGAGCCCCGCCCCGGCCAGGGCGGCCGGGTCGTACATCGCGTCGCGGGAGTCCGCCGCCACGTAGGCGCCGCCGGGAATCCACACCAGCACCGGCAGCCCCGCCGCCCCCGGATCGGGAGTGCAGACGTTCAGCGTCAGCCAGTCGGTGGCTGCCGGTGCGCTGCCGGCGGGCGGAACGGGGAGGGGGACGGACCGCGGCGGCGGAGGGCCGAACTCCGCCGCCTGCCGCACCCCGTCCCAGGAGCGGAGCGGGACAGGCGCGGCGAACCGCAGGGCACCCACCGGCGGCTGGGCGTACGGGACGCCGCGGAAGACGGCGTGGCCCTGCCGCCAACGGCCCACGACTAGGCCCTCCACGGTGCGCACGCACGGCTGTAAGCGGGCCTCTCCCACGGGGCCGTGCAGCACTACTTCGCCTCCCGCGAGGCGATGCTCACCTTCGCGATGGACTTCGCGGCCGAGCAGACCGCACTGCGCGTCGGCCGGGGCGTGGCGGAGCTCGGCGACCGCCCGCACCCCCGCGCGCCCTCGTCGAGCAGCTGGTCCGCCAGGCGATCGCCGACGGGTACGTCGACCTCGGGCGCGACCCGGCGACGGAGACCGACCTGCTCCTCGCCCTCACCGGCTTCACCCCCCTCATCGAACTGGACGTGATCCGGCCCGAGGACGCCCTCGCCGCCATCGACCGCTACCTGGACAGGCTGTTCGCGAAGGCGTGACTCCTGCCGTACTCCTGGCGTCGCCCCGGTGGCCGGTTCGCGCGCTCGTGCGCCGGGCCGGAGAGCCGACACATTGGGGGCTGCGTACAGGGCGGGGCCGTCCGGCGGCTGACCGCTGCCTTGCCCTGCCCCGGCGCCCGTTCGCGGAGGCGGAAGGAGACCGGCAAGTGCCCCAGGACCAGGAAGACTTCTCGACCAGCATCGACGGCTTCATCGAAAAGATCCGCATCTGGTACGCCGACAAGAAGGAGTTCAGGGACCAGTACGACGCGGCGGTCAACGGCGCGAAGCCGTGCCCGCTCAAGCCGGGCGACCCCGCGTACTGCGACTGGCAGAAGAAGCCCATCGACTTCCTGTGTCAGTTCTTCTTCGACTGGTACAAGTGGCAGGAGGAGAGCTCGGGGGTCGAGAACGGGCTGACCTTCATCGAGAAGTTCAGCTGGATCAACTACGAGAACCCCGCCGGCATGGACTTCGTGGCCGGTCCCGGCCCCGGGCGCGATCTCATCGCCGACTTCACGCACCTGCAAGGCCTGCAGATGGACTCGCCGGAGTCGAAGGAAGCCGTCAAGCGGTGGGTCAAGCAGCTCGGGCCCAAGCGCATGGACGACTACAAGACCGAGGACTGGGAGAACTTCAACAAGTTCTTCATCCGGGAGCTCAAGGAGGGCAGGCGGCCGGTCGACGCCAAGGACGACCCGACCGTGGTCGTCGCCCCGGCCGACTGCGTCATCAACATGATCGTGGACGAGCTGACCGCGCTCACGCGGATCCCGGTGAAGACCGCGACCATGAACGTCGGCCAGCTGCTCGACGGCTCGCAGTACGCGGGCCGTTTCCTCGGCGGCTCGGCGGTGTCGTGCATCCTGATGCCCGACAGCTACCACTGGTACCACACCCCGGTGGCGGGCGAGGTGGTGGAGGCGCGCGACGACATCGGCGGCGCGTACTACGGCATCCGCAACTTCCCCCAGCTGCTCGACAACGGAAACGTCGGCTACGGCTACGACTACAAGGACTTCATCGACTTCCGCCGGGGATACCTCATCATCAAGACGCTGTACGTGGACGCCGACGGAGGGCCGGACGGCGAAGGGTACGTCGCACAGATCCCCGTCGGCCTCAACTCCATCGCGTCCGTGAACTTCTTACCGAAGTTCAAGGGCGACCTCCCGGTCCCGGTGGAAAAGGGTGAGCGAGTCGGCAACTTCCAGTACGGCGGATCCCTGAACATCCTCCTCTTCGAAAAGGGCCGGTTCCCCGCGGTGCAGCTCCTTCAGGGTCAGCGCATCGGCCTCCTGGAGGACCCGGCGGCGACGCCCACGCGCTTCCCGCGCTCCCCGCACACGCAGCTGCGGACCCCGCCGCCGAACGACGGAAGGTGAGCCATGTCCGCGGACCTCGTCACCTCGGTTCCGGCGAACCTCTTCAACACCCGGTCGGTCGACGTGAGGACGCGTTCCTACGCGGGACACGTGCACATCGACAGCGCCGAGCACCCCGGGACCGAGAACCACCTGTTCTACTGGTTCTTCGAGAGCCAGACCTGCAACCCGCACGTCGCCGTCCACGACCAGCAGCAGCTGATCACCGAGACGCCGCTGCTGATCTGGCTCAACGGCGGGCCCGGCGCCTCCTCCCTGCTGGGGCTCTTCCTGGAGAACGGGCCGCTGTCCATCGGCGACGACGCCGCCGGGACGGTCTCGGTGACCTCCAGCACCTGGAACCAGGAGGCGCACGTCGTCTTCTGGGACCAGCCCGTCGGCACCGGATACAGCTACTCCGACGTCGGGGAGTACGTCCGGGACGAGCGCATCCTCGCCCGGATGTTCCGGGAGGGCCTGCAGAAGTTCTTCGGTCTCCACCCGGAGTACGCGCGGTGCCCGCTGTACGTCTGCGGCGAGAGCTACGCCGGGAAGTACGTGCCCGCGATCGCCCTGGAGATCGACGAGCACAACCGCCGCAACCCGGACGGGCGGAAGATCAACCTGCGGGGCATCTCCGTGGGCAACGGCTGGATCAAGCCGGAGCTGTCGCTCCGCGCCCTGATCGACTACGCCTACACCACCGGATTCCTCGGCATCAGCCAGAGGGAGTCCCTCTACGCCACCTACGGCAGGTATCAGGAGGCCCTTGCCAAGGGGGAGATGGCCGAGGCCATGGCGATCGGCAACCGGCTGGTGGACACGACCCTGGCCTACGGCGGGAACTTCGACCTCTACGACGTGCGGCGCTGGGACGACCTGCCCATGGGCGCGCTGCGCGCCTACCTCGGCAGCGACGCCGTGAAGGAGGCGCTGCACGTTCCCCCGGCCGTCTCCTGGGAGTGCGCCGACAACACGGGCCCGGTGGCCGAGTGGCTGGCGGACGACAACATGAAGGACTGCTCCGGGCAGTACGCCGAGCTGCTCGACCGGGGGTACAAAACCCTCCTCTACACCGGGAACTTCGACACCGCCTGCGGGTACCGCAGCACCGAGGAGATCCTGGACGGCCTCATGGAGCAGAAGGGCGAGCACGAGCACGCGGAGTGGCGCAACGCCCCACGGCTGATCTGGACGCAGGCGCAGGGCAACCCGAAGGGCTTCGTCCGCCGTCTCGGGAACCTGGTGCAGGTCAGCATCCCCGACTCCGGGCACCAGGTGCCGGCGTTCCAGCCGCAGGTCTGCCGGGAGATGCTCTACAACTGGCTCTTCGACCGGCCCTTCCCCGGCTACGACCCGCAGCAGCTGCCCAAGCAGCGCAACGGCGGCGGCGCGCGGAAGGGATGACCGCACCAGCCAGCAGGGGCTGACGGGCCCGTCCGCGGGAAGGCAGGCTCCCCGCGGACGGGCC
>NZ_JBPQTW010000148.1:0-16951 GCF_051386535.1 Streptomyces sp. URMC 127 | reverse complement strand
CCTCCGGCGCCCCCCGCAACCTGTTCGGCTTCAAGGACGGCACCTCCGGGCCCGACCCCCGCGACGCCCGCCTCATGGACCGCCTCGTGTGGACCGGCCCGGACTCCGGCGAGCCGCCGTGGGCCGTGGGCGGCAGCTACCAGGTCGTCCGCCTCATCCGCATGCTGACCGAGTTCTGGGACCGCATCCCCCTCACCGAGCAGGAGCGCGTCATCGGCCGCGCCCGCGACACCGGCGCCCCCCTCGACGGCGTCCACGAGACCGACGCGCCCCGCTACGCCCACGACCCCGAGGGCGAGGTCACGCCCCTCGACAGCCACATCCGCCTCGCCCACCCCCGCACCCCCGGCAGCGAGGCGCACCGGCTGCTGCGCCGCTCGTACACCTACGACCGCGGCACCGACAGCAACGGCACCCTCGACCAGGGCCTCCTCTTCTGCTGCTACCAGCGCGACCCCGAGCGCCAGTTCGCCACCGTGCAAAGGCGCCTCGCCGGGGAGCCGCTGACCGACTACGTCACCCCGTTCGGCGGCGGGTACTTCTTCGCCCTGCCCGGCGTACGGGACCGCGCCGACTGGTACGGCCGCGCCCTTCTGGCCCGAACCGGAGGAACCGCATGACCAGCCGCATCCGCATCCGCATGCGCATCCGTACGAGGAAGGGCGCCGCCGCGAGGAAGAGCGCCGCCCTCGCCGCCGCCTTCGCCGCCACCGCCGTCCTCGGCGCGCCCCCCGCCGCGGCCGGCTCCCCGCTCACCGGCGACTGGACCGTCACCGAGTCCCCCGTCGAGCACCTCGTCGTCGTCTTCGACGAGAACGTCTCCTTCGACCACTACTTCGCCACCTACCCGCGCGCCGCGAACACCGACGGCACGCGCTTCACGCCCGCCCGCGACACCCCCGCCAGGATCGACAACCTGCGCACGGCCGGTCTCCTGCGGCGCAACCCCAACCAGTACCCGCCGCGCCGGCTGTCCGCCGCGCAGGCCATGACCTGCGACCAGAACCATTCCTACGGCCCCGAGCAGTACGCCGCCAACGGCGGGAAGGCCGACCGGTACGTGCAGAACACCGACTCCGGGAAGTGCTCGGGCCGGCTGTTCGGCGAGCCCGGCCTCGTCATGGACTACTACGACGGCAACACCGTCACCGCCCTGTGGAACTACGCCCAGCACTACGCCCTCAACGACCGCTCCTTCAGCACCACGTACGGGCCGTCCACCCCCGGCGCGATCAACCTCGTCTCCGGGCAGACCCACGGCGTGGTCTCCACCGACCCCTCCTCCGGCACGGAGCGGCCCGAGCGGACCGCGAAGCCCGACCCCCGCGTCGTCACCGCGCCGGACGCGGACGGCGTCGGCACGGTCCTCACCGACCCCGAGCCCGCCTACGACGACTGCTCCAACAAGGACCGCACGGGGCACAGCCCCCTCGCCGAGATGACCGGCCGCACCATCGGCGACGTCCTGAACGACGAGGACGTCTCCTGGGGCTGGTTCCAGGGCGGCTTCCGCCCGAGCACCCCCTGGGACGGCAAGCCCGGCCACCACGCGCGCTGCTCCGGCCGCACGCACACCAACACCGGCGGGGCGCGGGTGATCGACTACAGCCCGCACCACGAGCCGTTCCAGTACTACCGGTCGACGGCCAACCCGCATCACCTCCCGCCGCGCTCCGTCGCCGAGATCGGCCACGCCGGGCGGGCGAACCACCAGTACGACCTGACCGACTTCGACGCCGCCCTGCGCGCGGGGCGGCTGCCCGCCGTCAGCTTCCTCAAGGCCCCCGCCGCGCAGGACGGGCACGCGGGCTACTCCGGGCCCCTCGACGAACAGCGCTTCCTGGTGGAGTGGATCAACAAGATCCAGAGCTCGCCGCAGTGGCAGGACACGGCGATCGTCATCGCCTACGACGACTCCGACGGCTGGTACGACCACGCCTACGCCGCGCCGCGCAACGGCTCCCGGCTCCCGGGCAAGGGCCCGCACGGCAAGCCCCTCGACGCCCCGGCCTGCCGGGCGGCGCCCGCGGCGGCCGGCGGGCACGCGGGGCGGTGCGGGCCGGGGCCGCGGCAGCCGCTGCTCGTGATCTCCCCCTACAGCAAGGTCAACGCGGTCGACCACACGCCGACCGAGCAGACGTCCGTCCTCAAGTTCATCGAGTGGAACTGGGACACCGAACCGGTCGGCGGCACGTCCTTCGACACCCGCGCGGGCTCCCTGCTCGGCATGTTCGACTTCGCCCACCCGAACGGCAAGCGGGTGCTGCTGAACGCGGACGGCTCCGTGCGGTCGGTGGGGAACATCCGGACGGTCGAACCCGTCACGACGGAGATCACCGACGGCGACGCGCCGGAGGAGGAACCGGCCGGCCCCGAGCCGGGCGCCTTGGCGGCGGGCGGCGCGGTGCTGTCGGGCGCGGCGGCGCTCCTGCTACGACGTCGCCGTTCCTGCCGGGGCTAGCCCCGCGACGTACCTTCCGCCGCGGCGGTGATCAGCCATCGCGGCGGCGTCCGGCGGTGCCGTGCCGGCCTGAGGCGGGTCCGGCACCGCCGGGATGCGGTGCTGTGGTCGCTCGCCGTTGCGGCGGGGGATTCTTGCCTGCGACAAGGAGGGCGGCCCGGGCGACCTCTTCTGTCGGGTGGCGCGGCGCGGCCCCGGCCCGCCGTGGCGGGGCTTCCTGCCTGAGGCAAAGGGGGGGCGGCCCGGGAGCGCCGGAGGGGCCGGGCCCCGGGGGCTAGCCCCGCTGGGGCGGGATGCCCAGGCCGTCCGACAGGAGCGCGCGGAGCAGGGCGGCGTCCGCCGCCGGCAGCTCCGCCGCGAAGCGGGACAGGACCACCTCGCGGTCCGGGACGCCGTCGAGGATGCGGTACATGCGCCGCGCCGCCAGCCCCGCCTCGTCCGTGACCGGGGCGTACGCGTAGGCCCGCCCGCGCGGGGTCCGGGTGAGGACCTCCTTGCTGAGGAGCCGGGAGAGGATCGTCACGACCGTGCTGTACGTGAGCTCGCCGGAGAGCCGCGCCTGCACCTCACGCGGGGTCAGCGGCCCCTCGGCCCGCTGCAGCGCGGCGAGGACCTCGCCCTCCAGCGCCCCGTTCGCGCGGCGTCGGGGGAGGCGCACCACGACGGGCGGAGTGGCTGTTTCCATGGTGTTCCGGCGATCCTTCTACTCGTTTCGCGGGGTATGACCCAAGATTTAATGCTTTTACAAGGAAGTAAAACATTACGCTATGGGTGCGCACCCCATAGGGTCGAGCGGTGTTCGAACGACGAAAAGGGCGACGAAGAGGGGCGCATGCCACGCATGCCCGGAAATCACCCGCTCCGGCCGGCCGCCGGTCCTCCGGCCCTGCCCGCCGTAGACGCGCCGCTCCCCGCAAGCGCGGCCTCGCCGCACTGAGCGCGCTGCGCTGGTCGCGCCGGCTGTGCCCCGCGTACCCGCGCCCGGGCCGGCGGGGCTGGCGGCGCTGGATCCCGTCGTGGCGCCAGACCCTCGGGCTCTGCTCGTCCGTCGTGGGCGCCGTCGCCGCACTCGTGGCGATCATGTACGCGCGCACGGACATACCCGCCGACCTCAACGCCTTCGCCACGCAGCAGGACAACGTCTACTACTGGGCCGACGGCACCGAGATGGCCCGCACCGGCGAGGTCAACCGGCAGGACACCGACCTGGACAAGGTCCCCGAGAAGGTGCGCTGGGCCGCCCTCGCCGCCGAGAACGAGACCTTCTACTCCGACAGCGGCGTCTCGCCGAGCGGCATGGTCCGCGCCGTCTCCAAGATGATCACCGGCGGCAGCACCCAGGGCGGCTCCACGATCACCCAGCAGTACGTGAAGAACGCCTACCTCAACCAGGAGCAGACCTTCACGCGCAAGCTCACCGAGATGTTCATCGCGATCAAGCTGGACAACCGGATGAGCAAGGACGACATCCTGGAGGGCTACCTCAACACCAGCTGGTTCGGCCGCGGCACGTACGGCATCCAGCGCGCCTCGCACGCCTACTACGGCAAGGACGTCTCGCAGCTCAACGCGAGCGAGGGCGCCTTCCTGGCCTCGCTGCTCAAGGGCGCGGGCCTCTACGACCCGGCGCTGGGCCCGAAGAACCACGAGCGGGCGGTCGAGCGCTGGAGCTGGATCCTCGACCGGATGGTCGCCATCGGCAAGCTGCCGAAGGAGGAGCGGGCCCGCTACACCACCTTCCCGGAGCCGAAGGCCCCGCCCAAGCCGGCCGGCCTGACCGGGCAGACGGGCTACCTCGTGGAGACGGCGCGGGCGTACGTGAGCGCCCACACGCCCGTCACCGAGAAGGACTTCGACCTGGGCGGCTACCAGATCCGGACGACGTTCGAGAAGCCGTCGATGGCGGCGCTGACGAAGGCCGCCGACGAGGTGCGGGGCCGGCTCGACCCGGAGAAGCGGGACGCCGACAAGGACGTGCGCATCGGCGCGGCGTCGGTGACCACCGACGGCCGCATCGTCGCCCTCCACGGCGGCCCCGGCTACCTCAAGCAGGGGTTCAACGACGCGAACTCCTCCGTCGTCCCGGCGGGCACCGCCTTCGCGCCGTTCGTCTACGCGGCCGCCCTGCGCGACGGCGTGCAGCTGGAGCGCGGCAAGCCCCGTACGCCCGTCTCCCCGTCCACCGTCTACAACGGCGACAACAAGGTGAGCCTGCGCACGCCGGAGGGCCCGTACTGGGACCGCTCCGGGAAGATCGTCAAGGCGGAGAACGACGGCGGCAAGTCCTGGGGGAAGGTGACCCTCAAGGAGGCCGTCGCGCAGTCGGTGAACACCCCGGTGATGCAGCTCGGCATGGACGTGGGCCTGGACCGGGTGGGCAGGGCCGCTGTCGACGCGGGCCTGCTGGAGAGCAGCCTCGGCACGAAGCTGCCCGCCTTCTCCCTGGGCACGGCGACCCCGAGCGCGATCCGCATGGCCGGCGCCTACGGCACCTTCGCCGCCAAGGGCCTGCACAGCGAGCCGTACTCCGTCGACCGGCTCAGCCGCAACGGCAACGAGGTGCCCGTCGAGAAGCCGAAGGCCGAGCGCACGCTGCCGCAGTCCGTCGCGTCGGCCGTGGACGACGCCCTGCGGGAGGCGGTCCGGCGCGGCTCCGCGACCGGCGCGAAGGCGGCAGGCGACGTGGCCGGCAAGACCGGCACGGGCCAGGGGAACAAGTCCGCGTGGTTCGCCGGCTACCGCGGCAAGGTCTCGACCGCCGTCTCGCTCTCCCGCATCGATCCCAAGACGCAGGAGCTGCTGCCGCTGGACGGCCTGGGCGGCGCCCCGAAGGACGCGACCGGCAGCACGTACCCGCTGGACATCTGGACGGCGTACATGAAGGCCGTGCAGCAGAAGTGAGCGCGGGCGGAGGCAAGGGCCGGGGACGCGTCCCCGGCCCGCTCCGTATCCCTGACTGCCCGCTCTACTTCACGAGCGTCGCCCAGTCCGGCGACTGCGCCGGGTCCAGGCCGCGGAACTTCGCCAGGACCTTCGGGTCCTGGGCGTCCAGCCAGTCGGCGAGCTGCTTGAAGGACACGCAGCGCACCCCGTCCCGCTTGCAGACGGCCTTCACGACGTCCTCGACGGCCTTCATGTAGATGCCGCCGTTCCAGTCCTCGAAGTGGTTGCCGACGAACATCGGCGCCCGGCTGCCGTTGTAGACGCGCTCGAAGCCGTTGAGGTAGCCGTCCCGGGTCAGCTTCCGCCACTCCGCGTACTTCGCGGGGTCGCCCTTGGTGTTGTCGCCGGACTGGTTGTAGAGGAAGTTGAAGTCCATCGACAGGACCTGCTTCTCGCTCTTGGGGTACGGCAGCAGCTGCAGCGGGAAGTTCCAGATGTTGTTGATCTTCGACGGCCAGATCTGGAAGTCGCCGGGCGAGCTCGCGTCGTAGCGCCAGCCGAACGACTGGGCCGCGGCCAGCATGTTCTTCTGCCCCTCCAGGCACGGGGCGCGGCCGCCGGCCAGCTCCTTCTTGAAGTCGAAGGGCAGGGGCGGGAGGCTCTTCAGGCCGGTGTTCGTCTTCCAGTTCTCGACGAAGGAATACGACTGCTCGATCTCGCTCTTCCACTCGGCGACGCTCCAGTCGCCGCCGCCCTTGGGCCCGCAGAAGTGGCCGTTGAAGTGCGTGCCGATCTCGTTGCCGTCGAGCCACGCGCCGCGCAGCTGGGCCAGGGTGTCCTTGATGTGCGGGTCGGTCGCGAAGGATATCGCCGCGTCGCCCGGCTTGTGCTGCGGCGGCTTGTACAGCGACGCCTTCGACTTCGGCAGCAGGTACATGCTGGTGAGGAAGAACGTCATCTTGGCGTTGTTCTCTTTGGCGACCTGGCGGAAGTGCGAGAACTGGTGGTCGTCGCCCTCCAGCGCGCCGTCCCAGGAGAAGACGACGAACTGCGGCGGCTTCTCGCCCGGCTTCAGCTTCTCCGGCTTGGGCTGGTTCGGCTGGGGGCCGGTGTAGGACGTAGAACCGTCCCCGAGCACCCTGACCTTGCCGTCCCACTTCTCCTCGGGCTTCTTCCCGCTCTCCGCGTCGTCCTCCGCGGGGCTCTGCCCGGCGCCCGGGGAGCCGGAGGAGGACGCGGCCGCGGAGCTCTTGCCGCCGTCCTTCGTCTCGTCGGCATCGCAGGCGGTCAGGCCCATCGCGAGCGCGGCGACGGCGCCCGCGGCGACGAGAGCCGTCGCGCCGCGCACGGTCCTTTTCGACAACTTCTTACCCCCTGGCGCCAAAACACATGTTCTCCGCCAGTATCACAGGTCTCCCTGTCAGCCCCCTCAGCCCCTCTGGACACTTCCTGAGCCCCGTCAGCCCCTTTGGACACTTCCGCCCGCGGAGGCCTGGGCCATGATCAGCGCCGACCCTATGGGGGTCAGGACATGCCTGACCGCCTTGCCCACCCGGTGCGTGGCGACCAGGCCGCCGTTGCGCAGGGCGGCCACGTGCACCGACGCCGTCCCCGCGCTGACGCCGAGCCGGTCGGCCAGGTCACCGGTGCCGCAGCCGTCACCGATGTTCAGCAGCGCCGCCGCGCGGCCCCGGCCGAGCAGGGCGCCGAGCCGCCCGGGGGCGGCCGCCTCGCTCTCGTCCCACAGCGTGCGGTGCCCGGACGCCGGGTAGGTGATCAGCGTCCCGGCCTCGTTCGCCAGCAGCACGCCCGTCTTCCGGAAGACCGAGGGCACCAGCACCAGCCCGCGCTCCCCTGCTCCCGCCTCGTCCCAGGTGTCGCGGACGGTGAGACCGGGCAGCCGGCTCACGACATGGCGCACTCCGAAGCGGGCCAGGTCGTGCGCGCGGAGCGCGACATCCGATTCCAGGGTGGCTCTGATCCGCGGCCAGTCGCCGGCGAGGCAGTCCTGGAAGAAGTCGTGCACCGCCTCCTGGAGCGGCCCGAAGGCCGTGAAATCGAGTTGATGGCGGTTTACCGCATCTCCCGGCTCTCCCTCGCCTCCCCGGCGGCTGAGCACCTGCTCGGCCAGGGAACGAATACGCTGCCGTACCTCGGCCGGAGGAAGGCTGAGTGCGTGACGCTGTGCGGATCCCGGAATGCGCCGGGGCCGGTTCTGCAGGGCCGGATACCGCGCGCGCAGTAATCCGGCTGCTGCCAGCACTTCCAGCGGCGGTGAGACGAGTAAACGGCAACCGGACAGGGCGCGTGCTGAAACGCTCAACTCCGGCCGTTCGTCCGTGACAGCGGGCATCCGGTGGTCCTCCTCCACTCGGCCGTCGGAAACGGATCGGAAACGGAATGGTCCGGCGGCGGCGATGGAGGAGGGTGATCCGTATGCCGCCCGGACGCGGGCACGCGATGGCGTGCGCATTTCCGCTGGCAGCGGGTTCGGCGAGGTCAGCGGTTTCCGATCTTAAACACAGGTGTCCGGTTGCCGAAGCGCTCGTCTCAGATGATGAGAGCCGTCAGCCGTTGATCAGGTGGTCGGTGCCGGGCACCAGGTGGGCCTGGTGGGGCGTCATGTCGTCCACGTTCACCGTCTTGATGATCCAGCGGCTCTGCAGCGCCTCCGGGTCGCCCACGGCCACGACCTCCTTGGCGTGGATCGTGTGGTTGTTGTACGTGATCACGAAGTCCCCGGGCTCGATGAAGACCCGCTGCTTCAGCCGGTGCAGGGTCTCGGCCACCTTGGGGACGACCGCCTTGGCGGCGTCGGTGACCCCCACCGTCCGGTTCTCGAAGAACCGCAGGTCCTCCGGGCCGCGGCCGCCGATGACCGGGTGCAGGTCGGCTTCGCCGAGCTCCACCCGCCCGCCGCCCATGGTGCTCAGGTCGTCGAAGGGGGTGTAGAACTCGGGCGAGCGCAGCAGCTCCAGCTCCTCGTCGGTGAAGCAGCGGATGACGTCGATGTTCCGGACGAACGAGGTGTAGACCTCGTTCACGGGGTTGCTCCGCATCCCGACCATGTACACCTGGTCGGGGCGCACGAAGTGGTTGGCGAGGTCCTTGTGGAAATGGATCTGCCGCAGCGCCTTCTGCGACTGGCTGCTCTGCAGGCGCCGCTGGGGGTAGATGTCCTGGAAGACGTCGCCGTCGTTGACGTTGACGTACCCGATCGCCGGAGTGTTCGCCAGCTGGGCGAACAGCGCGAGGAACCCCTCGGCGACGAACGTCTTCTTCAGCTCGTACTTGGAGCGCACCGGCTGGTCGAAGTCGAACACCGGGACATCGCGGTCGTGCGGGACGTTCTTCAGGACGACCACGGGCTCGGCGGCGCGGTCGCGGTCCGCGAGCGAGCCGACGTAGGCGCGGAAGCGCTCGGGGACCGCGCCGCCCGCGATGAGCTGCCCCACCTGGAAGCGGTGGGCCTCGTAAAGCCGGTACGGGTTCGCGGTGAGGCCGCCGAGCGCGGCCTCCAGGGCCTCGCGCTCCGCATCGGTGAATACGAACTCCGGAATGATGGTCCAGTCGGTCCCGACGGTGGCTTCAGCAGTCATGTGCGCCCCTTTGGCGGAATTCCCCACCGCAGTGGGGCCGTTGCTCGATCCGGTGCGCGGCATGAACAGGGCCGCACACTCCGGCGGGGAGCCAAGCCCACCCCCGCGCCGCTGTCCATGTATTTGAGACAGAGTCAAAAACAGCGCCGGGCGGGATGTGATGCGAGCCACCCGCCCTTGATCTTCTTCGGGAGCGGCTGCTAGCGTCTGAATCCAGCAAGCCCAAAAACAGCTTGCGTTTTGGGGCGCACGAGGCCACGACCCGGAAATACGCTCTGATTTCCCTCCCGCTGCGGCGCGAAAAAAGCCGGCCTTTCCGTGCTGATCCGTGTTGATCCGCGCCGATCGGTGCCGAACGCCCGGCCAGCGGTGTGCCGTGCCCCCGAAGAAGATCGAGAAGCGCATGTCGCCAACGACGAGTCGACCCAAACTGTTGTCGCGCACCAGCGGTGTCGTGGCCACTGCCTACCTGAGCCTTTTCATGGTCTCCGCGGACAATTCCATCATCAATACCGCGGTGCCCAAAATATCGGCGTCACTGGGAGCGGGAACGCCCGACGTCCAATTGGCTATAGACGCCTACATGCTGGTGTTCGCCTCGTCGCTGATCATTGCGGGCAGCCTTGCGGACCGGATGGGCACGCGCCGTTCCTATGCCGTGGGGATCGGCGTGTTCACCGCCGCCTCGCTGCTGGGAGCGTGCGCTCCCTCGGTTCTCGCACTCGTCCTGTCCCGCGCGGGGATGGGCGTCGGGGCGGCGTTCATCGTGCCCAGCATCTTCGGGCTGTTCGCCAAGGAGCTCACCGACAGCGGCAGGCGACGCGTCCTTGCGCTGTGGCCGGCGGTCGTCGGCCTCGGCGTGGCCGTCGGGCCGGTGCTGGGCGGCCTGCTGCTGACCCGCTTCTGGTACGGATCGATCTTCCTGCTCAACGTCCCGGTCGGGGTGCTCGCCCTGACCGGCACCGCCACCCTGATCCGGGCCGGTGAACCGGCGCCCGCCGCGAGGCGTCCCTCCCCCGCCGGAGCGGTGCTCCTGCTCGCCGGTGTCGCGATGCTCGCCTCGGCGGTCATCTTCGCCGTCGACGACCGGATCCCCGGAGCGCTGCGCTTCGCCCTCGGCGCCGCCGGCCTGCTGACGCTGATCGGGTACACGGCCCACGAACGGCGCACGGACCGGCCGCTGTTCGACCTCGGCTACTTCCGCGAGCGGAAGTTCACCGGAGCCGTCGTGGCCATGTCCGGACTCTTCTTCGCGCTCTTCGGCACCGTGTTCCTCGCCGGGCAGTTCACCCAGTACGGCCTGGGCTGGAGCCCGCTGGCGGCAGGCGCCGGCCTCCTCCCGCTCGCGGTGGGACTGACGGCCGCCTCGCTGTCCTGCATCCGGGTCACCGCGCGGATCGGAGTCAAGGCGACCGTGATCGGCGGGCTGGGGCTCGGCGCCCTGGGGTGCCTGCTGTGTGCGACGGCCGCCGCGGACCTGCACTACCCCCTGCTCGCCGCGGGGCTGCTGAGCTGCGGACTCGGCATGGGCTGGTCCGTCGGCCCCGCCCTGACGCTGATCGTCACCAGTCTGCGGCCGGCCGACACCGGGGTGGGTTCCTCCGTGAACGCCATGTTCCAGCAGATCTTCGGTGCCGCGGGCGTCGCGGTGATGGGTCTGGTGTTCTCGGCCCGTTACGGAGCCGAGGTCTCCTCGGCCCCCGGCCTTCCGGAGGCGGCCCGGTCGGTCGCCGACGGCCACGCCCTGCTCGCCCACGGACAGGGACAGCTCCCGGCGTGGTTCGCGGACGGCTTGAGTTCCGGCCTCCTCACGGCCTGGATCACCGGCGCGGTGGTGGCAGCGGCCGCCGCGGTCACCGCTCTGGCGGTCCTGCCCGCCTCTGCTCCCGCTCCCGCTCCCGCCACGACCACCGCCTCCGCCACTCCCGGCCCGCGAAAGGTGAACGCCTGATGACTTCGGACAAGGCCGCCCTGCTGTACTCCGCGATCGCCGCGCACGCGAGCGAACGCCCCGACGCGACGGCGCTGTCCCGCGGCGAGCACCGGCTCACCTTCCGCGAACTCGCGGGCGCCGCGGACGACCTCGCCGCCCGGCTGGCCGGACTCGGCGTCGCTCCGGAGACCGTGGTGGTCATCGATCTGCCCGTCGGCTTCGACACCGTGGTCGCGATGGCCGCGGTCAGCGGACTCGGCGCGGCCTTCACCCTGCTGGAGCCGGATCTGCCGGTCTCCCGCAAGCAGTTGATCATCGATGACTGCCGCCCGGTCGCGCTGGTCACGGAGTCCGGCGTGACGCCCGGTCCGCGGCCGGGGGCCCGGCTGGACGAGCGGCTGGTGCGGCGGACCTCGTCCGCCGCGTACGTCGGCTACACCTCGGGATCGACCGGGGTCCCCAAGGGCGCCGTCATCGAACAGGCCGCGCTGGAGAACCACGTGCGGCGCACCGCCGAGTGGTACGGCCTGACGCCGTCCGACACCCGCTTGTTCTTCTCCTCGATCGCCTTCGACCTGGCGCTCGAACAGATCTGCACCTCGATGTACGCAGGCTGCGAACTTGCCTTCAGGGACGAGATGTTCGTCTACGGCGGCGCCGAGGACTTCCTCTACCACTGCCGCCGGCTCGGTGTCACCGTGCTGAGCCTGCCGACGGGCGTCTTCAACGGATTCGGCGCCGAGCTGGCCGGGGCGGCCGCTCACCGCGCTCCGGACCTGCGGCTGGTGATGGCCGGCGGGGAAACGCCCACCCGGGCCGCGGTGGCGGCGTGGGCGGCGGTCGCCCCCGGCGGCACCCGCGTGGTCAACGGCTACGGACCGACCGAAACGGCCGTCGTCGTCTGCTACCGGGACCTGGCGCCCGGCGACGCGATTGCGATCGGCGACCCGATCGACGGTGTCGGCTTCCGCCTGGAGCCGCTGAGTGCGGCGGACGGGGCGGCCGGCGCGACCGAGCTGGTCATCCAGGGCGTCGCGGTCGGCCGTGGCTACCTGGGCCGTGCGGCGTCGTCCCCGGCGTTCTGCATGCTCGACGGCGTGTGGTCCTACCGCACCGGCGACGTGGCCACGGCGCGCCGTGACGGGGGCTACGACCTGCACGGACGCTTCGACGCACAGGTCAAGGTGCACGGCGGCTTCCGGGTGGAGACCGGCGAGATCGTCTCCCGGCTCCTGGCCGTCGACTTCGTCCTCGACGCGGTGGTCGTCCCGTACGACGGCGCCGGCAGCCGGCTGCTCGCCGCGTTCGTCCGGCTCGACCGGAGCCTCGCGCCGCAGGCGGACGCCGAAGCGGCGCTCGTCCGGCAGCTCTCGTCCGACCTGCCCGCGTACATGGTGCCCTCGCGCATCAGCGTGCTGGACGAGTTCCCGCTGACGTCACGCGGCAAGGTCGATCGTGCCGCGCTGCTCGACCGGGCCCAGGCCATGCCGGACGCGGACGGCGAGCAGGAGGCCGGTCCCGCCGACGTGGGCGCACAGCTCCGGCAGGCCTGGCGACAGGTGCTGGGCAGCCCGCCCCCGGACGAGTCGGCGAGCTTCTTCGAGGCCGGCGGCGACTCCGTCAGGGCCATCGAGCTCATCACGCAGCTGCGTGCCCGGCTGGGGGTGCAGCTGCGCGCGGCCGAGCTGTACCGGACGCCCCGTTTCGACGCGCTGGCGCGTCTTCTCACCGACCGCCGTGCGGGCATACCCACCGCCCACCACACCACCGGCACCACCCTCGTGACGATGCGTCCGGGGAACAAGGACAGGCTGTGGGTCTTCCTGCCGCCCCTGTCCGGAGCCGTCACCCGGTACGCGGCGATGTCCAGGATGCTGCCCGCCGGGGACACCGTGTGGGCCATGGAGACCCCTCCCGAGCTGTCCGGCAAGGGCATGGCGGCACTCGCCGACGGACTGGCCGAGGTCCTGCTGGACCGGGGCGCGGACCAGTACGGAAGCATCTGCGTGTCCGGGTTCTCGCTGGGCGGTGTGTTCGGCTACGAAGTGGCCCGCCGGCTGCACGACAGCTGCGGTGAACGGGTGCGTGCCCTGCTCATCGACCCGCCGGACCCCGGCGCCCACCGCGTGAGCGTGCACGACGCCTTCGACATCTTCGTGCGCGTCGGGTGGTCGATCACCACCCCTGCGCAGCAGTTCACCGCCGAGGACGGCGGCTTCGACCTCGCCGCGGTCACCGTCGCGGCCAAGAACGCGGGGACGCTGGCCCGGGACGCCGGCCGGCAGGAGATCGAGGACGCCTGGGCGGTGTACGAGTCGAACGCCCGCATCCTCGACGGCCTGCTGCTGAGCCGCCCCCAGGGCCTGCGGGTGCGGCTGCTGCAGGGCGACACCGGCGGCGAGATCGACTACGCCCGCCGGGGCCCGGCCACCGTCACCCTCGACGGCGGCCGGCCGTGGTCGGGCGGACGCGCCGTGGGCCAGTGGCGGGACATCCTGCCGGACGACGCCGTGGACCGCCTGCCGGTCGACCACTTCGCCCTGCTCGAACCCCCCAACGACGCACTGGTCCGGGACTGGCTGGTCACCCACGCGCGGTAACGGTTGCCCGGAGCGCGACGGTTCCGGACACTCCGCGTGGTCCCCGCCGGCGGGCGCCCTCCCGGGTGACGGTCGGCGTCCTCGCCACGTCACAGGCGCGTGCGGCGGACCGGCTCCAGAAGGATGAGGCGCCAGCAACCGACCTGGAGACCTCTGGGGAGAAGCATGCGCCACGGCCCATCCGCCGCCCCCGTACAGGCGAGGCACTCCGTGCCCGGCTGGCTGCGGCATGCCGTCCGCTCCCGCACGTCGTCGCCGGACCGGGCCGCGATGGCCCGGGCGGCGGCCGGGCTGGGAGGCCCGGTGGCCGCCGGGCTGTTGTGCGGGCGGGGCGAGCTGGGCACGCTTGTCGCGTTCGGGGCGTTCCCGGTGATCCTCGCCGACCAAGGGGGTCCGTACCGCCAGCGGCTGGTGCGCATGGGGCCGCAGCCGCTCGGCAATGCCGCCGGCTGCTACGCGGGGTCCCTGCTGGCGGGGCACGGCTGGACGCTCGTCGTGGTCCTGACGCTGCTCGCGGTGGCGGCGGGGGCGGTGAGCCGGATCGGCCCGGTCACCTCCGTCCTGGCCATGAACACCCTGGTCTCCGTGATCATCTGGAGCGGCATCGGCTCGCCCGAGCCAGCCCGGGTCACCGCCCTGCTGCTCCTGGCCGGCGGCATGATCGTCGTCATCCTGGCGCTGGTCGGCCGGCCCCTGCACGGGAGCGGTCCGGAGCGGCGCCTGGTGGCCGGGGTGTACGCGGCGGTGGCCGACGCGCTGGAGGCGGAGGGCCGCGAGGCGACGATGGCGGCCGTGGCCCGCGCCCGTGCGCTGTTCCACCGGGCCTATGAGGAAGTGGTCCGCCACCGCCCCCGGGCACCCCGCCCGGGCGGCGAGGTCCACCGGATCATCCAAGCGCTCAACGGCTGTCCCCCGCTCCTCGAAGCCGCGGCCGCTCCGGGCCGGTCCGCGTACGCGCCCCTGGTCCGGGAGATCGCCCGGGCCGTCGACGCGAACCACCCGTACCGCCCGCCCGCTCACCGCCCCGCGGCCGGCGGCCCGGCCGAGCGCGCCGTGGACCGCGCCGTACGCGAGGCGTTCGCGGCGACCGGTCCCGGACGGCCCACGACCCCGCACACCAGCCACCTCGGCATGCCCGGCGATGCCTGGAGCCTGCGCGGCGACGCCGCCCGCATCCGGCGCACCCTGGGCTCCAGCCCGTCCTGGGCCTACGCCGCCCGCTCGGGGCTGTGCATCGGCATCGCCGCCTGCTTCTCCCGGCTCCCGGCCCTCGAACGCGCCTACTGGATCCCCCTGACCGTGGCCTTCGTCCTCAAACCCGACCTCGGCTCCGTCTTCGTCCGCGCCCTGCTGCGCGCACTGGGCACGGCAGCCGGCGTGCTCCTCGCGGCGGCCGTCATCGCCGCCCTGCCGCGCGGCTGGCCGGATGCGGCCGTCCTGGCCGTCCTCGGCGCCGCCCTCTCCCTGGGCGTGATCCGCAACTACGCCTGGCAGACCTGCTTCCTGACCACCGCCATCCTCCTGCTCACCGAACGGCTCACCCACACCGGCCTGCCCGGACTGGCACCCGTCCGCATGCAGGAAACCGCCATCGGCTGCGCCGTCGTGCTCGTCTTCGGATACCTGCTCCGGCCCCCGCGCCGGGACCTCGAACTGCGCACCGCCGCAGCCGGCGCCTACGACGCCGCCGCCGACTACCTCCTGCTCCTCTCCTCGGCCGAGGAGGCCGGCAACACCGCCGAACGCGCCCGGCGACGGCGCGCCATGAACGCGACGGCCGGCCGGGCCCACGCCGTACTGGACCAGATGCTCGCCGAGCCCCCCGTCCGCCCCCGCACCGAAGCTCTCGCCGCCGTCGTCGCGCACACCGCCCGCACGGCCGACGCCGTCACCGGCCTGGCCGCCCGCTTGGACGGCGGCGCCCCGCCACCGGACCCTGCCGCGTCCCGGGCACTGGCCGGTGAACTCCGCGCCATGGCAGTGGCACTGAGAAGTGCCCTGCCCCCGCCGGCCGCCTTCCGGCCCCCGGACGACGAGGTTTTCGCCTCTCTCGGCGAAGCCGTCGGGCAAGGGCGGTCGCTGATCAGCGTCTGGATGAGCGCCGGCGGGACGACCCGCGCCGGAAAAGCCGCCGGCACCCGGCCCTGACGGACCGAGGGGACATCCCGAGCGCTACCGGTCGCGTGATCGCGGCCACGGCACCGGCCGGAATCCGCTACCGGCGCCGTATACGCGGGAGGGGGCAGTACTGCTTGCCTCCTTCGGCCGCGACCGTCAGGCCGGGGGCGATCTCCGTGAAGCCCGCGTCCCGTACCAGCGGCAGGTCGCTCGCCGCGAGTTCCGGCCAGTAGTCCGGGTCCGCCGTGCGTACCGCCAGGGGAAAGCCGGCTTCGCGCCAGGCCGCGCGGGCGGCGTCGTCCAGGCGCCACCACGCGAGCTGGGCACCGTGCCCCGCCTGCGCCATCGCCTTGCCGGCCGACATCTTCAGCTCCGGGTTCGTCCACAGCACCGGCAGCCCGGGGTCCGGCTCCGCCGGGGGCTCGGGCTCGTCCAGCTCCGTCCCCGACACCTGCAGCTTCACGAGCTCCTTGGGCCAGCCGTCCAGGGGCACCGGCGGATAGACCCGCACCTCCGCCCGCTCACCGGTCACCGTGATGCCCGGCAGCGCCGACGCCTTGCGCCACTCCGCGCCGCGCGCCCTGCGCACCACCTTGCGGATCCGCGAGTCCTGCCAGTCCCGTACGGCCTGCGCCCACGGGCCGTCCTCGCCGTCGCCGCCGGTGCCGGACCGTTCGTCGGACAGCAGCGTCAGGACGGCGCGCGCCGCCGTCTCCAGGGCGTCGGTCCGGGCGGGCGGGGCGTCCTTCTCGATCCGGACGACGAGGGGCAGGACGAACTCGGGTGCATCAGGGCTGGTCACGGCCCCCAGTCTGCCAGCCGCCCGGCAGCGCCCTTAATGTGAGCGGATGAGACTGACGGGGGTGGGCCGCCGCTACGGGCTCGGCGGGCCCTGGATACTGCGCGGGGTCGACCTCGAACTCCCCGCGGGGAGCCTGCTGCGGGTCGAGGGCGCCAACGGCAGCGGCAAGTCCACGCTGCTGCGGCTGCTCGCCGGCATCGACGCCCCCAGCGCCGGCCGGATCACCGGGCGGCCCCGTACGGCCTACGTCCCCGAACGCTTCCCCGCCGCGCTGCCGGTGACGGCGGGCGCCTACCTCACGCGCCTCGGCCGCATCCACGGCCTGCGCCGCGCGGCCGCCTCCCGCGAGGCGCTTGCGTGGCTGGAGCGGTTCGGGGCCGGTGCGTACGCGGGCACGCCGCTGTCCGAGCTGTCCAAGGGCACCAGCCAGAAGGTCGCCGTCGCGCAGGGCCTCATGGGCACGCCCGGCCTCCTCGTCCTGGACGAGGCGTGGACGGGCCTGGACCGCGCGTCGCGGGGGATCCTCGACGACGCGGTACGGGAGCGGGTGGCGGC
>NZ_JBPQTW010000147.1:0-17127 GCF_051386535.1 Streptomyces sp. URMC 127 | reverse complement strand
CGCCCCCGGCCCGGGGGAGCCCCCCACCGCCTTCCTCGACGTGCGCGACCTGCGCATCCACTTCCCCACGGACGACGGCCTCGTCAAGTCCGTCGACGGGCTCTCCTTCCAGCTGGAGAAGGGCAGGACGCTCGGCATCGTCGGCGAGTCCGGCTCGGGCAAGTCGGTCACCTCGCTCGGCATCATGGGCCTGCACACCGTCGGCCAGTACGGGCGCCGCAAGGCCCGGATCTCCGGCGAGATCTGGCTCGACGGCAAGGAGCTGATGAGCGCCGACCCCGACGAGGTGCGGCGGCTGCGCGGCCGCGAGATGGCGATGATCTTCCAGGACCCGCTGTCCGCCATGCACCCGTACTTCACGATCGGCCACCAGATCGTCGAGGCGTACCGCGTCCACCACCCCGAGGCCGACAAGAAGACCGCCCGCAAGCGGGCCGTCGAGCTGCTGGACCGCGTCGGCATCCCGCAGCCCGACCGCCGCGTGGACGACTACCCCCACCAGTTCTCCGGCGGCATGCGCCAGCGCGCCATGATCGCCATGGCGCTGGTCAACAACCCCGAGCTGCTCATCGCGGACGAGCCGACCACCGCCCTGGACGTGACCGTCCAGGCGCAGATCCTCGACCTCATCCGCGACCTGCAGAAGGAGTTCGGCTCGGCCGTCATCGTCATCACCCACGACCTCGGCGTCGTCGCCGAGCTGGCCGACGACATCCTCGTCATGTACGGCGGCCGCTGCGTGGAGCGCGGCCCCGCCGAGAAGGTCTTCACCGAGCCCCGCCACCCCTACACCTGGGGCCTGCTCGGCTCCATGCCGCGCATCGACCGCGAGCAGACCGAGCGGCTGATCCCCGTCAAGGGCTCCCCGCCCAGCCTCATCACCATCCCCTCCGGCTGCGCCTTCAACCCGCGCTGCCCGTACGCCGACGTGCCCGCGGGCGGGATCACCCGCACGGAGCGGCCCGAGCTGCGCCTCGTCACGGGCGGCGGCGCGGGCTCACAAGGCCCCGGCGGCAGCCGCCACTGGTCCGCCTGCCACATGGCCGAGGAGGAGCGGACCCGCATCTGGACCGAAGAGATCGCGCCCAAGCTGTGACGGGCCGCGAGCACGACGAGCGCGACGAGCGCGACGAGTACGGCGAGGAACACGCGAACCATGCAGACCGTGAGGACCACGAGATGACGATTCCCGCGCAGCAGGCGCCGTCCGACGGGCCCGAGGCCCTCCTCACGGTCGAGGGCCTGGTCAAGCACTTCCCCATCGTCAAAGGGCTGCTGCGCCGCCAGGCCGGCGCCGTCCAGGCCGTGGACGGGCTGACCTTCGACGTCCGCACGGGGGAGACCCTGGGCGTGGTGGGGGAGTCCGGCTGCGGGAAGTCGACCATGGGGCGGCTGATCACCCGGCTGCTGGAGCCGACGGGCGGCCGGATCGCGTTCCAGGGCAAGGACATCAGCCACCTCGGTGTCTCCGGGATGCGCCCGCTGCGCCGCGATATCCAGATGATCTTCCAGGACCCGTACTCGTCGCTGAACCCCCGGCACACCGTCGGCACCATCGTCGGCGCGCCCTTCAGGCTGCAGGGCATCACGCCCGAGGGCGGGGTGAAGAAGGAGGTCCAGCGGCTGCTGGACCTGGTGGGCCTGAGCCCGGAGCACTACAACCGCTACCCCCACGAGTTCTCCGGCGGGCAGCGGCAGCGCATCGGCATCGCGCGGGCCCTCGCGCTCAAGCCGAAGCTCGTCGTCGCGGACGAGCCGGTCTCCGCGCTGGACGTCTCCATCCAGGCCCAGGTGGTCAACCTGCTCGACGACCTCCAGGACGAGCTCGGGCTCACGTACGTGATCATCGCGCACGACCTGTCGGTCATCCGCCACGTCTCGGACCGCATCGCCGTCATGTACCTCGGCAAGCTCGTGGAGCTCACCGACCGCACGTCGCTCTACACCAAGCCCATGCACCCGTACACCAAGGCGCTGCTCTCCGCGGTGCCGGTGCCCGACCCCAAGCGCCGCGCCAAGCGGGAGCGGATCCTGCTCAAGGGCGACGTGCCCTCGCCGATCTCGCCGCCGTCCGGCTGCCGCTTCCACACCCGCTGCTGGAAGGCGACCGAGGTGTGCAAGGTGCAGGAGCCGCCGCTGCTGGCGCTCGAAGCAGGCCACCAGGTGGCCTGCCACCACCCGGAGAACGCACCGGAGACGGCCGGGGCGAGGGCCGGCGGAGGGTGATCGTCCGTATCGGCTTCCGGGCTGAGTGAGAATGTCTCGTGCTCACCGACCTGTTCAGCCCCTCCGTCCAGCATTCGCTGGACATCGCCGGGATCTTCGTCTTCGCGATCTCCGGCGCCCTGCTCGCCGTGCGGAAGAACTTCGACGTCTTCGGCATGGCGGTCCTGGCGGAGGTCACGGCGCTGGGCGGCGGGCTGATCCGGGACGTGATCATCGGCGCCGTGCCGCCCGCGGCCTTCACCGACCTCGGCTACTTCCTCACCCCGCTGCTCGCCACCGTGATCGTGTTCTTCCTGCACCCGGAGGTCGAGCGGATCACCAAGGCCGTGGGGGTGTTCGACGCCGCGGGGCTCGGGCTGTTCTGCGTCACCGGCACGGTCAAGGCCTACGGGCACGGGCTCGGGCTCGTCTTCGCCGCGACGCTCGGGCTCGCCACGGCGGTCGGCGGCGGCGTGCTGCGCGACATACTCGCCCACGAGGTGCCGTCGCTGCTGCGCTGGGACCGCGACCTGTACGCCGTGCCGGCCATGGTCGGCGCCGCGCTGGCCGCGCTGCTGCTCCGCTTCGGCGCGCTGGACGGGGCGGCGTACGCGGTGCCCGTGGTGACGGCGTTCGTGCTGCGGCTGCTCGCGATGCGCTTCCACTGGCGGGCGCCGCGGGCGTGGCACCGGCGGAGCGCGGCCACCGAAGAGGTGTGACGGCGGGCGGGGCAGGTCTGTTGTTGATCCTTCACTCAGAACCTACCGGTCAGTAACCCGCGGGTGTAGCGTGACCGCCATGGCACAGGCAACCATCGGTGACAGCGAATTCGACCGCGACACCGCGCTGACCCCGCGCGGCCCCGGCGTGCACGACGCCGCCCTTCCCGCCGGGTGGACCATCGGCGGAGCGGTCAACGGCGGCTTCCTCCTCGCCCTGCTCGGCCGGGGCCTCGCGGCGGAGCTGCCCCACCCCGACCCGTTCACCGTCACCGCGCACTACCTGTCCGTCAGCCGGCCCGGCCCCGCCGTCGTCCGCACGCAGACCGTGCGCACCGGCCGCGCCCTCTCCACCGGCCAGGCCTCCCTCCTGCAGTACGACGAGGACGGCGGCGAGGTCGAGCGGATCCGCGTCCTCGCCACCTACGGCGACCTCGGCGCCCTCGGCGACGACGTCCGCACCACGGCCAAGCCGCCGGCTCTCCCCCCGTACGAGCACTGCCTCGGCAAGGAGCACGACGACGGCTCCCACCCGCTCTCCGAGATCGCCCGCCGCCTCGACATCCGCCTCGACCCGGCGACGTCCGGCTGGGCGACCGGCAAGCCCAGCGGCCGCGGCGAGATGCGCGGCTGGTTCGGGCTCGCGGACGGGCGCCCCATGGACCCGCTCGCCCTGCTCCTCGCCGTCGACGCCCTGCCGCCCACGACGTTCGAGATGGGCCTGACCGGCTGGGTGCCCACCGTCGAGCTGACCGCCCACGTCCGCTGCCGGCCCGCCCCCGGCCCCGTCCGCATCGCCATCACCACGCGCAACCTCGCGGGCGGCTTCCTGGAGGAGGACGCCGAGGTCTGGGACAGCGAGGACCGCCTCGTCGCCCAGTCCCGGCAGCTGGCGGCCGCGCCGCGGCGCTGAGGACGGGGGGTCCGGGGGTCCGGGGGCTTTTACGGGGCCTACGCCACGTCCCGCCCCAGCCACGCCGCCAGCCGCGTGTACGCGTCCGCGCCCTCGGGCGCGGGCCGCACCGGCCCGAACGGCACCTCCTCGCCCCGCCGGTCCGCCGGCAGGAACCGCTGCGCCCAGCCCAGCGCCAGCTCGGCCAGCTCCTGATCCAGGGGCAGCGGGTGCCCCAGCGCCTGCGACAGGTCCCAGGCGTGCGTGACGCTCTCCAGCACCATGCCCGACGTCAGGAACACGGCGCCGGGGAACGTCCCCCACTCCACGGTCACCGGGCGCTCCAGCGTCGCGTCGTCCGCCCAGGCCGCCGCCAGCCGCGCCCGCGCCGCCCCGTAGGCCCGGCCCCAGCCGTCGTCCGCGACGCCGGTGGGCGGCTTGCTCCACTCCACCGCGCCGGTCTCGCCCAGCTGCGCGCCGTCCTGCAGGCCGGCCACCAGGTGCCCGAGCAGCGCCCGCACGTCGAACTCCTCGCACGGCGTCGGGTCCCCGAGCCGCTCCGCGGGCACGGCGTCGATCAGGGCCGCGACCTGGGCGACGGCGCGGTCCATCAGGGGGCGGGGGTCGGTGAGGGCGGCCGGGCTGGTCATGTGCGACTCCGAAAGATCGTCGGTCCGGGAACACGCAGAGCATCCCGCCATAACCTGACAACCCCCGTCAGCTTTTCCGCCGCGCCCGCACGTCATCCTTGACCGGTGAAATCCGACCGCCTGCTGGCGATCCTCCTGCTCCTCCAGACCCGCGGCCGCGTGCCCGCGCGCGAACTGGCCGACCGCATGGAGGTGTCCGTCCGCACCGTCTACCGCGACGTCGAGTCCCTGTCCGCCGCCGGCGTGCCCGTCTACGCCGAGCGCGGCCGGCACGGCGGCATCGCGCTGCTGCCCGGCTACCGCACCGACGTCACGGGCCTCACCGCCGACGAAGCCCGCGCCCTGTTCGTCCTCGCCACCCGCAGCACGCTCGCCGACCTCGGCCTCGACGGCGCCCTCGGCTCCGCCCTGCGCAAGGTCATGGCCGCCCTGCCCGCCCCGCACCGCCCCGCCGCCGAGGCCACCAGCCGCCGCATCCTCGTCGACCCCGTCCGCTGGCTGGGCGGCCCCGCGGCCGCGCCCGCCGTCGACGCCGGCGAACTGCACAGCGCCGTCCTCACCGACCGGCGGCTGCGCCTGCGCTACCGCCACGGCGGGCAGGAAGCGCCCCGCACGTACACCGTCGACCCCTACGGCCTCGTCGCCAAGGCCGGCGTCTGGTACCTCGTCGCCGACCGGCGGGCCCGCCCCCGGCTCTTCCGCGCCGACCGCGTGGCCGCCCTGACCGTCACCAAGGACGCGGTGCGCCGCCGGGCGGGCGTGGAGCTCGCCGACGCGTGGGAGGTGCTGCGGCGCGAGGTCGAAGAGCGCCCGGCGGACGTCCGGGTGACCGCCACGGTGCGCCGCGCGCGCCTCGACATGTTCCTGCGCCTCCTCGGCCCCATGGTGGCCGCCCCGCCCTCCGCCGGCGACCCCGCCACCGTCGAACTCCTCCTCACCGAACACCGCGCCGCCCGCGCCCTGCTGTCCTTCGGCCCCGACGTCGAGGTCCTCTCCCCCGAGGAGGTCCGCGCGGACCTGGCGGAGGTGGCCGCGGCGACCGCGGAGCTCTACGGACGGCCCCGGGCCGGAACGCCCGGTACTGTTGCGGACCCGGCCTCGTAGAATCGTGCCCACCATGGCCTACCTCGACCACGCCGCCACCACCCCGATGCTCCCGGAGGCGGTGCAGGCGATGACCGCCCAGCTCGCCCTCACCGGCAACGCCTCCTCGCTGCACGCCGCCGGGCGGCGGGCGCGCCGCACCGTCGAGGAGGCGCGCGAGTCCCTCGCCGCGGCGCTCGGCGCCCGCCCCAGCGAAGTCGTCTTCACCGCGGGCGGCACCGAAGCGGACAACCTCGCCGTCAAGGGCCTGTACTGGGCGCGCCGGGCCGCCGACCCCGCCCGCACGCGCGTCCTCACCAGCCCCGTCGAGCACCACGCCGTGCTCGACGCCGTCGACTGGCTCGCCACGCACGAGGGCGCGACCGTCGAGTACCTCCCCGTCGACTCCTACGGGCGGGTCCGTCCCGACGCCCTGCGCGAGGCCATAGCCCGTGACCCCGGCGACGTCGCCCTCGCCACGGTGATGTGGGCCAACAACGAGATCGGCACGATCATGCCGGTCCGCGAACTGGCCGACGTGGCCGCCGAGTTCGGCGTGCCCCTGCACGCCGACGCCGTGCAGGCCTTCGGCCAGCTGGACATCGGCTTCGCCGCCTCCGGGCTCGCCGCCATGACCGTCAGCGGGCACAAGATCGGCGGGCCGTACGGCATCGGCGCGCTCCTCCTCGGCCGCCAGTACGCGCCCGTGCCGCTGCTCCACGGCGGCGGCCAGGAGCGCCACGTGCGCTCCGGCACGCTCGACGTGCCCGCAGTCGCCGCCTTCGCCGTCGCCGGCGAGCTCGCCGCCGCGCGGCGCGCGGACTTCGCCCGCGAGGTCGGCGCCCTGCGCGACGAACTGATCGCCGGGGTGCGGGCCGCCGTGCCGGACGCCGTCCTCGGCGGCGACCCCGACCCCGCCGGCCGGCTTCCCGCCAACGCCCACTTCTCCTTCCCCGGCTGCGAGGGCGACTCCCTGCTGCTCCTCCTCGACGCCCAGGGCATCGAGTGCTCCACGGGCTCCGCCTGCACCGCCGGCGTCGCCCAGCCGAGCCACGTCGTCCTCGCCACGGGCACCGACGCGGAGCTGGCCCGCGGCACGCTCCGCTTCTCCCTGGGGCACACGTCCACCGCGGCGGACGTGGCGGCGGTCGTGGAGGCCATCGGGCCGGTGGTGGAGCGGGCCCGCTCGGCGGGCCTCAGCTAGCGGCTTCCCTCTCACGTGCCACGAGCCGCAGGTACCGCTCCCAGTCCCAGTGGGGGCCGGGGTCGGTGTGATCCGTCCCCGGCACCTCGGAGTGGGCCACGATGTGGGTGCGGTCGACGGGGATCTCGTACCGGGCGCAGATGCCGGCCGCGAGGCGGGCGGAAGCGGCGTACATGGCGTCCGTGAAGTCCGCCGGGCGGTCGACGTAGCCCTCGTGCTCGATGCCGACGCTCCGCTCGTTGAACCGGCGGTTCCCCGAGTGGAAGGCCACGTCCAGCTCGCGGACGGTCTGCGCGACGTGCCCGTCCTTGCGCACGACGTAGTGCGCGGCGGCCTCGTGCAGGGGATCGCGGAAGACGCGGAGGGCGTCGCCGAAGCTGCCCTGGACGACGTGGACGACGATGCGGTCGATCGTGTAGTCGTCCGGCCGCGACGCGCGCCGCCAGTTCGCCGACGACGCGGCGACCCACTGGGCGCCGGGGTGGTCGAGCGCGCCGTCCGTGCGCGGCCTCTCCCGCCCGGAAGCCCGCCACCACCAGCGCTCGATCTCGTCACGGCCGGCGTACGCGCCGGTGGCGGCGGCGAGGAGGCCGGCGCCGGCTCCGGCGACCACCTTCCGCCGCGAGATCCGCTCCCCGCCCACGTGTGCCCCCCTGCTGTGCGTGTTCCCCTCACCCCCCAAAACGCGCCCGCCCCTCCGGCCGGTTCCGGGGCCGACCTGGTCGGCCTGCGGGCGGCGGGGGCGCCGGCCCAGGCAAGATCGTTCGGGCCCGGCCCGTTCCTCCCGCCGCAGCGGCGAGCAACCGGGACGGCGCTGTCCGGCGGTGCCCGGCCGGCATCAGGCCGTCCGGCACCGCCGGCCACCACCGCGGTGGTGGCGCGCCGTCGCGGCGGAGGGGGTGTGCCGGCCCGGCAAGATCCCTGGGCCCGGCAAGATCCCTGCCATGGCGGGGGCCCGCCGTCGTCCGGGCGCGGCCCAACGAAAACCCGGGCGCCGCGACGCGAGTCGCCCCCGTACTCTGGTAGGGCTATGACTGACTTCCCCGGTGCCCCCGATCCGAAGGCCCCCCGCACGCGGCTGCGCGTGCTCGCTGCCATGTCCGGCGGGGTGGACTCCGCCGTCGCCGCGGCCCGCGCCGCCGAGGCCGGGCACGACGTGACCGGCGTGCACCTCGCGCTGTCCGCGAATCCGCAGTCGTTCCGGACGGGCGCCCGCGGCTGCTGCACGATCGAGGACTCCCGCGACGCCCGCCGCGCCGCGGACGTGATCGGCATCCCGTTCTACTGCTGGGACCTGGCGGAACGCTTCCGCGAGGACGTCGTCGAGGACTTCGTCGCCGAGTACGAGGCCGGGCGCACGCCCAACCCCTGCCTCCGCTGCAACGAGAAGATCAAGTTCGCGGCGCTGCTGGACAAGGCGCTCGCCCTCGGCTTCGACGCGGTGTGCACGGGCCACTACGCCACGGTCGTGGTCAACGAGGACGGCACCCGCGAGCTGCACCGCGCCAGCGACATGGCGAAGGACCAGTCGTACGTCCTGGGCGTGCTGGACGACCGCCAGCTGGCCCACGCGATGTTCCCGCTGGGCGACACGGTCACCACGAAGGAAGAGATCCGCGCGGAGGCCGAGCGCCGCGGCCTGGCCGTGGCGAAGAAGCCGGACAGCCACGACATCTGCTTCATCGCCGACGGGGACACGCAGGGCTTCCTGGCGAAGCGCCTGGGCAAGGCGGAGGGCGACATCGTGGACGAGGCCGGTAACAGGCTGGGCACGCACGAGGGCGCCTACGGCTTCACGATCGGCCAGCGCAAGGGCCTGCGCATCGGCCACCCGGCACCGGACGGCAAGCCGCGCTACGTCCTGGACATCTCGCCTGTGAACAACACGGTCACCGTGGGCCCCGCCGAGGCCCTGGACGTCTCGGCCCTCACTGCGATCAAGCCCCGCTGGTGCGGCACCGCCCCGGCCGGCCCCGGCACGTACACCGCGCAGCTGCGCGCCCACGGCGGCGAGACCGAGGTGAGCGCGGAGCTGGTGGACGGCGAGCTGCACGTCACCTTCGCCGAGCCCGTCCGCGGCGTGGCCCCCGGCCAGGCGATCGTCCTCTACGACGGCACGCGCGTGGTCGGCTCGGCGACGATCGCCACGACCGAACGGGCACGGGCCGCGCGGGCGGCGCAGAGCGCCTGACCCGCACGGCCCGTCAGCCCCGCGGCGGGGCTCAGTTCGACTTGGTGCGGGTCACGTTGGTGACCTCACACTTGCCGCTCACGCTGGTGCCCGCCTTCGGCACGTACACCTGAGAGACGTCCTGCGTGTCGGTCTTGCCCGGGCCGACGAACGGCATCGTGCGGTTGCGGGTGCCGATGAGCGTGCCGTTCGAGTCGGTGAACTTCACGGAGAACGTGTACGTGTAGGTGTCCGTGACGCTCGGGTTGGTGATGCTGATCTTCGCCGTGATGCCCCGGGCGTCGCTGTAGTCACAGCTGGAGATCTTCAGGTCGCGCGAGGCGCTCGCGCTGCTGCCGCCGGTGGTGGTGCCGCCCGAGGTGAGGCCGCTGGTGGACGAGCCGGTGGTGGAGCCGCTCGTCGTGCTGCCGGTCGTGCCGCCCGTGGTGAGGCCGCCGTCCGTGCTCGTGGAGCCGCCGCTCGTGCCGCCCGTCGTCGTGGTACCGCCCGAGGTGGAGCTGCTGTGGTGGCTGGAGCTGCCGCCGCTGCAGCCGCCGCCGTGGTGCCCGCGGGCTCCGGTCAGAGCGACGACGGCGATCCCGAAGACGGCGGCCGCGCGGACATGACGAAGCTTCACTGGAAAATTCCCCCGATGAACTGGCTGGAAACAGCGCCTGTTGACGCCCGGCTGACGAGTGCACGTCACGCTAACAGCGCTCTTACAAGGCGCCAAACCAGGCCGCTCCCTGTGACGAACCCGCAACCGAACGGGGCCGTAACCGCGACAGGAAACGGTCCGAAAACCGCCCACAGGGACCCGGGCGGTACGACCCCGCACGGACGGCACGTACGGTGGCGTTCATGAACATCGCCGTCTTCTGCTCCGCCGCCGACCTGGACGCCCGCTACACCGCCCCCGCCCGCGAGTTCGCCGAACTCATCGGCCGCGGCGGGCACACGCTCGTGTGGGGCGGCTCGGACTGCGGCCTGATGAAGGTCATGGCCGACGGCGTGCAGGAGAGCGGCGGCCGGCTCGCCGGCGTCTCGGTCGGCTTCCTCGCCGCGCGGGCGCGCGAGAACGCCGACGAGATGGTCATCGCCCGCGACCTCGCCGAGCGCAAGGCGCAGTTGCTCGCCCGCGCCGACGCCGTCGTCGTCATGGTGGGCGGCACCGGCACGCTCGACGAGGCGACGGAGATCCTGGAGCTGAAGAAGCACGGCCTGCACGACAAGCCCGTCGTCCTGCTCAACACGGCCGGCTTCTACGACGGCCTCAAGGCGCAGTTCCAGCGCATGGAGGACGAGGGCTTCCTGCCCCTGCCGCTGACCTCCCTCGTCTTCTTCGCGGAGGACGGCCTGGGCGCGATGGCGTACCTGGAGGAGTCCGCGGGCCTGCGCTAGCCCCGGCGCCGCGCACCGGCCCCCGGCGTAAGGCAAGCTGGCTCCCATGGCAACACATCTGATCACCGGGGCCGGCTCCGGCATCGGGGCGGCGGTCGCGCGCCGGCTCCTCGACCGCGGCGACGAGGTCCACCTCTTCGCGCGGGACGCGGGCCGGGCCAAAGAGCTGGCCGCCGCGTTCCCCGGCGCCCGCACGCTCGTGGCCGACCTGTCCAACCCGGACCGGCTCTCCTGGGCCCTCGACAAGCAGCCGCTGCCCGACCGCGTCGACACCCTCCTGCACATCGCGGGCGTCGTCGAACTCGGCGCCGTCGGCGAGCTCACGCCGAAGACCTGGAACAGCACCCTCGCCGCCAACCTGGTCTCCCCGGCGGAGCTGACCCGGCTGTTCCTGCCGCAGCTGCGCGTGTCGAAGGGACACGTCCTCTTCGTCAACTCCGGCGCCGGGCTGAACGCCCACGCCACCTGGAGCGCGTACGCCGCGAGCAAGCACGGCCTGAAGGCGCTCGCGGACTCCCTGCGCGCCGAGGAGCACGCGTCCGGCGTGCGCGTGACCAGCGTCTACCCGGGCCGCACCGCGACCCCGATGCAGGCGAAGGTGCACCAGCAGGAAGGCAAGCCGTACGACCCGGCGCGGTGGATCGACCCCGAGTCGGTCGCGACGACGATCCTGCTCGCCATCGACCTTCCGCGCGACGCCGAGATCAACGACCTGTCGGTCCGGCCCGGCCGCTGACGGCGGCGGACCCCCGGGGCCGGACGCCCCGGGGGCATCCCGCACCCCCTTCCCGCTGCCCGGCTCGGCCTGCGCATCCGCCCCCGTGCGCCCCGTAGGCTTCCTGCGTGAGCGACAAGAGCAACAACGACGAGGGGACCGGCGGCCGCCCGCCGGCGACGGGGAAGATCTGGGGCGCCGGGGCGGCCACCGGCGTCGGGTCGATGCCCGGGGGCGACGCCCGCGAAGCCGCGAAGACCGTCACCGGGTCCCTGGAGACCCTGCCCCACCTGCCGGAGCTGCCCGCCCGCGGCCCCGGCGCCGACATGATCGGCCGCACCACCGGCCTCCTGGTGGACCTCTACGCGCACGTCGAGCCCAGCGGATGGCGCGTCAGCGACCGCCCCGGGCGCGACACCAAGCGCGCCCGCTCGTGGCTGGGCGAGGACCTCGACGCCCTGGAGGAGTACACCCAGGGCTACGAGGGCGCGCTCAAGGTCTCCGCCACCGGCCCCTGGACCCTCGCGGCCGCCCTGGAGCTGCGCGGCGGGGAGGCCGCCCTCGGCGACGCCGGCGCCTGCCGCGACCTCGCGGCCTCCCTCGCCGAGGGCCTGCGCGGCCACCTCGCCGACGTGCGGCGGCGCGTGCCCGGCGCCCGGATCGTGCTGCAGCTCGACGAACCCTCCCTGACCGCCGTCCTCACCGGCCGGGTCCGCACCGCCAGCGGCTACCGCACCTACCGGGCCGTCGACCGGGCCGTCGTCGAAGGCGCCCTGCGCGACCTCGTGACCGTCGCCCGCGAGGCCACCGGACAGGCGCCCGTCGTGCACACGTGCGCCCCCGGCGTGCCCTTCGCGCTGCTGCGCCGGGCCGGCTTCCAGGGCATCTCGTTCGATTTCTCGCTCTTCACCGAGCGTGAGGAAGAAGCGGTGGGAGAGGCGGTCGAGGCGGGCACCGCCCTCTTCGTGGGCGTGGTGCCCGGCACCGACGGCCCGTTGTCAGACCCTGCCGGTAGCGTCATGGGTGTCAGGACGCTGTGGCGCAGGCTGGGGCTGGCACCGGGGACCCTCGCGGAGTCCGTGGTCGTCACTCCCGCGTGCGGGCTCGCCGGCGCTTCGCCCGCATATGCCCGCACGGCCCTCGCGCACTGCGTCCGGGCGGCGAAATCACTCGCAGACAACCCTGAGTGACGGCGCTCATGGATCAACGGGAGGACGAGACGGTGGCTGTCGAACAGCAGGGCGGACGGCAGGGCGGAGAGCTCGCGGCGGGCTCCGCCGTGCCCGCGGAGGCGCGGGAGAAGCACGCGCTGCTGGCCGAGCAGATCGAGGAGCACCGCTTCCGGTATTACGTCAAGGACGCCCCCGTCATCAGCGACGCCGAGTTCGACAAGCTGCTGCGCTCGCTGGAGGCCCTGGAGGAGGAGCACCCGGAGCTGCGCACGCCGGACTCGCCCACCCAGAAGGTCGCCGGGGCCTACGAGACGGAGTTCACCGCCGTCGAGCACCGCGAGCGCATGCTCTCCCTCGACAACGCCTTCGACGACGAGGAGCTGGCCGCCTGGGCCGAGCGCATCGCCAAGGACATCGGCGGCGGCACCCCGTACCACTTCCTGTGCGAGCTCAAGGTCGACGGCCTCGCCGTCAACCTGACGTACGAGCACGGCCGCCTCACCCGCGCCGCCACCCGCGGCGACGGCCGCACCGGCGAGGACATCACGCCCAACGTCCGCACCATCGCCGAGATCCCCGACCGCCTCAAGGGCGACCGCGTCCCGGCCCTCGTCGAGGTCCGCGGCGAGGTCTACTTCCCCATGGAGAAGTTCGAGGCGCTCAACGCCGCCCTCGTGGAGGCCGGCAAGCCCCCCTTCGCCAACCCGCGCAACGCCGCCGCGGGCTCGCTGCGCCAGAAGGACCCGCGCGTCACCGCCACCCGGCCGCTGCACATGGTCGTCCACGGCGTCGGCGCGCGCGAGGGCTTCGCCATCGAGCGCCAGTCCCAGGCGTACGAGCTGCTGCGCGAATGGGGGCTGCCGACGGCGGCCCACGCCTCCGTCGTGAACGACCTGGCGGGCGTGCGCAAGTTCATCGCCCACTACGGCGAGCCCGATGTGCGCCACTCCATGGAGCACGAGATCGACGGCGTCGTCGTCAAGCTCGACGAGATCCCCCTCCAGGGCCGCCTCGGCTCCACCTCCCGCGCCCCCCGCTGGGCCATCGCCTGGAAGTACGCCCCCGAAGAGGTCAACACCAAGCTGGTCGACATCCGCGTGGGCGTCGGCCGGACGGGCCGGGTCACGCCGTACGCCGTGGTCGAGCCGGTCACGGTCGCCGGCTCCGAGGTCGAGTTCGCCACCCTCCACAACCAGGACGTCGTCAAGGCCAAGGGCGTCCTCATCGGGGACACCGTCGTGCTCCGCAAGGCCGGCGACGTCATCCCCGAGATCCTCGGCCCCGTGGCGGATCTGCGCGACGGCACGGAGCGCGAGTTCGTGATGCCCGCCCGGTGCCCCGAGTGCGGCACGGAGCTGCGGCCCATGAAGGAGGGCGACATCGACCTCCGCTGCCCCAACGCCCGCTCCTGCCCCGCCCAGATCCGCGAGCGCCTCTTCTACCTCGCCGGCCGGCAGTGCCTCGACATCGAGAACCTCGGCTACGTGGCCTCCACGGCGCTCACCCAGCCGCTGGAGCCCGCCGAGCCGCCCCTGCGGGACGAGGGCGACCTCTTCGGCCTGACCATCGAGCAGCTGCTGCCCATCAAGTCCTACGTCGTGGACCCCGACTCCGGCCTGCCCAAGCGCGATCCGAAGACCGGGGAGGAGAAGGTCGTCACCTTCTTCGCCAACCAGAAGGGCGAGCCGAAGAAGAACGCCCTCGCCATGCTGGCCAACATCGAGGCCGCCAAGCAGCGGCCGCTCGCCCGCATCATCAACGGCCTGTCCATCCGTCACGTCGGCCCGGTCTCGGCCGCCGTCCTCGCCCGCGAGTTCCGCTCCATCGACCGCATCGCCGAGGCGAGCGAGGAGGAGCTGGCCGCCGTCGAAGGCGTCGGCCCGATCGTCGCCGCCGCCGTCAAGGAGTGGTTCGCCGAGGACTGGCGCCGCGAGATCATCGAGAAGTGGCGGGCCGCCGGCGTCCGCATGGAGGAGGAGGCCGCCGAGGACGAGGGCCCGCGCCCGCTCGCCGGCCTCACCGTCGTCGTCACCGGCACCCTCTCCTCCTACACCCGCGACGGCGCCAAGGAGGCCCTGCAGAGCCGGGGCGCCAAGGTCACCGGCTCGGTGTCCAAGAAGACGGACTTCGTCGTCGTCGGCGACAACCCCGGCTCGAAGTACGACAAGGCCATGCAGCTGAAGGTCCCCGTCCTGGAGGAGGACGGCTTCGCCGTGCTCCTCGCCGACGGCCCCGACGCCGCACGCGAAGCGGCCGTTCCGCAAGAGGGCGCGGAAGCGGCCGGGGGCGCGGGCGAGGAGAAGAGCGCCGAAGGCGAGGCGTAGCGGACGGGGGGTGCGGGTAGCCCCTTCGCACCCCCCGCCGCGGCCTTTCCGCGGTCCCGCCGCAGCCCTGCCGCGGCCCCTCTGATCCCTCCGTCCCCTCCGTCCCCTCCGTCTCTCCTGCCGCCACCCGCCTCACGCGCGGCGGCACCGACCCCGGAAGGCAGGTCCGCACACCGGTCGCCACCCCAGCGGAGTAATGCCCGCATAGTCAGTGGGCATTACCCCTACAGCGCATACCAGATGGCTACAAGAGGCCGGATCCCGATCGGGCAACCGCTGCCGATCGCTGCCCGCCGTAGCCTTCTGCGGCCTACTGTTGAGATGTGCGCCTGCCGTGGCGCGGGCACCGCCGGCTGTGAGAGGGACGGGCATGAAACCCACCGACAGCGCCGAACCGGCATCCCGGCTGCGCCGGGTTCCTCCGCCCGCGCTGCCGACGGTCTGCATCGCCGCGGCGGCGCTCTCGCTCGCCGTGGGGATCTGCCGGGTGCTCAGCGCGGGCCACTCCGTCTTCCCCGGACGCACCGTCGGCTGGTCCCTGGCCGTCCTCACCGGCCTCATCGTCGCCCACCTCGTCGCCCTCGGGCGCGACCGCTGGTGGGGCGGCACCGGCTCCGGAGCCGCCCTCACCCTCGCCGTCCTGCTGCTCTACGGCTGGCTGCCCGCCGTCCTCATCAGCATCGCCGTCGTCCTGCTCGTCGCCACCGCCCGCCGCCACCGCTGGCGCCAGGCCTTACTCCACGGTGCCGTCGACATCCTCGGCATCGGCGCCGCCGGCCTCGCGCTCGCCGTGTGCGGCGTCGTCTCCACCGTCGAGGACCCCTGGATGCCCGACGAGTGGCCGCTCACCGCCGTCCCCGAAGTGGCCCTCGCCGCCTTCCTCTACCTCGCCGTCACCCGCGCCCTGCTCTGGTATTCCATGGCGCCCCGCGCCGGCCTCAGCACCATCGCCCGCACCGCCCTCGTCCGGCAGGCCCTCGTCGGCGGCGCCCTCCTCGGCATCGCCCCGCTGATCGCCGTCGTCGCCGACCACGCGCCGCTGCTGCTGCCGCTGTTCGCCGTCCCCCTCATCGCCCTCGACTCCACGCTGTGGATCGCCCGCGCCCGCGCCGAGGAGCAGCTGCGCGACCCGCTCACCGGCCTGCCCAACCGCCAGTGGCTCCTGGAGCGCACCTGGAGCGCCCTCGACGAGGCCGAGCGCGCCGGCACCCGCTCCGCGCTCGTCCTCATCGACCTCGACCGCTTCCGCTCCGTCAACGACACCCTCGGCCACCTCGCCGGGGACCGGCTGCTGCTGCAGATAGCCGAGCGGCTGCGGCTCGCCCTGCCGCGGGACGCGGAGGCGGCGCGGCTCGGCGGCGACGAGTTCGCGGTGCTGCTGCCCACCGCGGACTCCCTCACCGGCGCCCAGCGCGTGGCCCGGTCCCTGGTGGCCGCCCTCGGCTCCCCCCTCGACCTCGACGGGCTCACCCTCGTTCTGGAGGCCAGCGCCGGCGTCGCCGTCTACCCCGACCACGCCCTCGACGCCGAGGGGCTGTTGCGGCGCGCCGACGTCGCCATGTACCAGGCCAAGCGGGACCGCAGCGGCGTCGAGGTCTACGAGGCCCGGCGCGACGGCAACACCCCCGACCGGCTCGGGCTCCTCGGCGACCTGCGGCGCGCGCTCGACGCGGGCGACGTCGAGCTGCACTACCAGCCCAAGGTCGGCTTCGACGGGCACGTCGAGGGGCTGGAGGCGCTGGTGCGCTGGGTCCACCCCGAGCGGGGGCGGGTCTCGCCGGACGAGTTCATCGCCATCGCCGAGTCGTCCGGGCTGATGCCCCGCCTCACCGAGTACGTCCTGGAGACGGCCCTCGGCCAGGTCGCGAAGTGGCGCGCCATGGGCCTGGAGGTGCCGGTCGCCGTCAACGTCTCGCCGCGCGACGTCCACACCCCCGGGTTCGCGGGCTCCGTCGCGGCGCGGCTCGCCCGGCACGGGGTCCCTGCGGGGGCGCTGCAGCTGGAGATAACCGAGCACGTCCTGCTGGAGGACCCGCAGCGGGCGGCGGACACGCTCGCGGGGCTCACGGGGCACGGCGTGAAGATGTCCCTGGACGACTTCGGCACGGGCTATTCGTCGCTGGTCCACCTGCGCCGGCTCCCGGTGAGCGAGCTGAAGATCGACCGCTCGTTCGTGGCCCGGCTCGCCATCGACAACGAGGACGCGGAGATCGTCCGCTGCACGCTCGACCTCGCGCACTCGCTGGGGCTGCTCGTCGTCGCCGAGGGCGTCGAGGACGACGAGACCTGGGAGCGCCTGCGGGACCTGGGCTGCGACGCGGTCCAGGGCTGGCTCGTCGCCGCGGCCATGCCGCCGGACGAGACGACGGCCTGGCTCCGCCTGCGCAACGAGTCCGGCTGGCACCGCGAGTCGGACCGCGTCGCGACGTCCGTAGCCACGGAGGGGGATGCGGTCACGTAGGGGCTACGCCCGGCCCGGCACCGCCGGATTCCCCGGTGGGGGTTGCACGCCGTGGCGGCGGCACCCACAGCTGTTCGACGGCAAGGTGGTTGACGAGGTCGCGCACGGACCACTCGGTGCAGGGCGTCGGC
>NZ_JBPQTW010000146.1:0-17254 GCF_051386535.1 Streptomyces sp. URMC 127 | reverse complement strand
CCTCGGCGACGACGTCGTCATCGCCTCCCACCGCCAGACCCGCACCTTCCTCCCACCCGCGGAAGCGTGCCCCCTGTGCCCCTCAAGTCCCGGGCGCCCCACCGAAATCCCCGCCGCCGACTACGAAGTCGCCGTCTTCGAGAACCGGTTCCCCTCCCTCGCCGGCGAGGCGGCCGGCCGCTGCGAAGTCGTCTGCTTCACCCCCGACCACCACACCTCCTTCGCCGCCCTCGGCCCCGAGCGCGCCGCCCTCGTCCTCGCCGCCTGGACCGACCGCACCGCGGACCTGGCCGCGCTGCCCGCCGTACGGCAGGTGTTCTGCTTCGAAAACCGCGGCGAGGAGATCGGCGTGACCCTCGGCCACCCGCACGGCCAGATCTACGCCTACCCGTTCGCCACCCCGCGCACCGAACGCATGCTCGCCTCGGCCGCCGCCCACGCGGCCCGCACCGGCGGGCGCAACCTCTTCGACGACACCGTGGCCGCCGAGCGCGAGGACGGCCGCCGCACCGTCCTCGCCGCGGACCACTGGACGGCCTTCGTCCCCTACGCCGCCCGCTGGCCCTACGAAGTGCACCTCTACCCGCGGCGGCGCGTGCCCGACCTGCTCGCCCTGGACGACGCCGCCCGCATCGAGTTCCCCCAGGTCTACCTGGAACTCCTACGCCGGTTCGACCGCGTCTTCGGCGCGGGCCAGCCGCCCACCCCGTACGTCTCCGCCTGGCACCAGGCGCCGTTCCAGGACCCGCGCAGAGGTGAATTCGCCCTCCACCTTGAGCTCTTCACCATCCGCCGGGCTCCCGGAAAGCTGAAGTTCCTCGCGGGTTCCGAATCCGGCATGAACGTGTTCATCAACGATGTGCCGCCCGAGGCCGCGGCGGAGCGACTGCGAGAGGTAGCGAGCCAATGAGCGACAGCAGCAGGAAGTGCCTGGTCACGGGCGGCGCGGGCTACGTCGGAAGCGTCGTGGCGGCGCATCTGCTGGCCGCCGGGCACACCGTGACCGTCCTCGACGACCTCTCGACCGGGCACCGCGAAGCCGTCCCCGAGGGCGCCGCCTTCGTCCGGGGCCGCGTGCAGGACGCCGGGCAGTGGCTCGACAGCTCCTACGACGCCGTGCTGCACTTCGCGGCCTTCTCGCAGGTGGGCCAGTCCGTCACCGACCCCGAGCCGTACTGGCGCAACAACGTCGGCGGCACCGCCGACCTGCTCGCCGCCATGCGCGACGCCGGCGTGCGCACCCTCGTCTTCTCCTCAACCGCCGCCACCTACGGCGAACCGGCCGCCGTCCCCATCACCGAGGACGCCCCCACAGCCCCCACCAGCCCCTACGGCGCCACCAAGCTCGCCGTCGACCACATGATCGGCGGCGAGTGCGCCGCCCACGGCCTGGCCGCCGTCTCCCTGCGCTACTTCAACGTGGCGGGCGCGTACGGCCCTTACGGCGAGCGCCACGCCCCCGAAACGCACCTGATCCCGCTCGTCCTCGAGGTGGCCCGCGGCGAGCGCGAAGCGATCGCCGTCTACGGCGACGACTACCCCACCCCCGACGGCACCTGCGTCCGCGACTACATCCACGTCGCCGACCTCGCCGAAGCCCACCTGCTCGCCCTCTCCGCCGCACGCGACGGCGAACACCTCATCTGCAACCTGGGCAACGGCAACGGCTTCTCCGTCCACGAGGTCATCGAGACCGTCCGCAAGGTCACCGGCCACCCCGTCCCGCAGACCGCGGCCCCGCGCCGCCCCGGCGACCCGGCCGTCCTCGTGGCCTCCGCCGACCGCGCCCGCGAGACCCTCGGCTGGATCCCGCGCCGCCCCGACCTCGCCGGCATCGTCGCCGACGCCTGGGAGTTCGCGCGCCGCGGGCCCGGCCGGTGACCGCCGCCGCGAGCAGCACGGCCGAGGGCACGGCCGAGGGCTTCGAGCACGCCTACGGATACGCCCCCGAGGGCGTCTGGGCCGCGCCCGGCCGCGTCAACCTCATCGGCGAGTACACGGACGTCAACGAGGGCCACGTCCTGCCGATCGCCCTCCCGCAGTGCACGCGCGTGGCCGCAGCCGTCCGCACGGACGGCGTGCTGCGGCTGCGCTCGCGCGAGGCGCAGGGCACGGCCGAACTGCCGCTCGCGGCGCTCACCCCCGGCGCGGTGCGCGGCTGGGCCGCCTACCCGGCGGGCGTCGCCTGGGCGCTGCGCGAGGCGGGCCTGCCGGCCGGCGGGGCGGACATGTACGTCGAGAGCGACGTGCCGGCGGGCGCCGGGCTGTCGTCCTCCGCCGCCCTGGAGGTCGCCACGGCCCTGGCGCTGACGGAGCTGCACGGCGCCGCCTGCGGCCGCCCCGCCCTCGCACGGCTCGCCCAGCGCGCCGAGAACGCCTTCGTGGGCGTCCCCTGCGGCGTCATGGACCAGACGGCCTCCGCCTGCTGCACCGCGGGCCACGCCCTGCACCTCGACACCCGCGACCTCGCGCTGCGCCAGGTGCCCTTCGACCTGGCCGCCCACGGGCTGCGGCTGCTCGTCGTGGACACCCGCGTCCGGCACGCCCTGGCGGACGGCGCCTACGCGGCCCGGCGGGCGGGCTGCGAGGCCGCGGCGCGGGCCCTGGGCGTACGGGCCCTGCGGGACGTGCCGCACGAGGAGCTGGAGGCCGCGCTGGCCGGGCTCGCCGACGCCGCCCTGCGGCCCCTGGTCCGGCACGTGGTGACCGAGGGCGAGCGCGTACGGGAAGTGACGGCGCTCCTCGCCGCGGGCGAGCCGCGCGCGACCGGGCCGCTGCTGACCGCCGGGCACGCCTCCCTGCGCGACGACTTCGCCGTCTCGTGCCCGGAGCTCGACCTGGCCGTCGCGGTCGCGAACGGCGCGGGCGCGCTCGGGGCGCGGATGACCGGCGCGGGGTTCGGCGGCTCGGCGCTCGCGCTCGTGGAGGAGGGCGCGGCGGACGCGGTCGGCGAGGCCGTCACGGCCGCCTTCGCGGCGGCCGGGCACCGTCCGCCGCGGGTCTTCGCAGCGGTGGCGGGCGGCGGTGCGCGGCGGGTGCCGCGAGGTGACCTGGGGTGAGGGGTGAGCCCGGGCCGGGGGGTACTCCCCGATCGTGCAGTCGGGCATGGTCAACTTCGCGTCGTTCAGCGACGTTCACCGCCTCAATACTGAACAGAAAGCTCACCATAAACAGGCGGGTCGAGCAGTTTTGCCAATCGGCTTCCGTTGCGGGACCCCCGCCGTACGCTGATGCACAGCGTCGGTGGGGGCCGGCGCTGATCAGGGGGCGAGACAGGCAGGTACGACGCCCGGGGCGGGGTGGAAGTCGACAAGTGCGGCGGCGGCCGTGCGGTGTGCGGCGGCCCCGGACCGGGCGCCGTACCCGCACTGACCGCCGCCCGGGAATATGGGGGTGGCAGTGGCACGTATTCGGGTACTGGTGGTCGACGACCACCGCATCTTCGCCGAGTCGCTCGCCGCCGCCCTCGCGGCCGAGCAGGACGTGGAGGTCTCGGCGGCCGGCAGCGGGCCGGCGGCGCTGCGCGCGCTGGAGCGGGCGGCGGCAGAGGGGCGCCGCTTCGACGTGCTGCTGATCGATGCCGATCTCGGCACGGTCGGGCCGGACGGCGGCGTGCCGGGCCAGCTCAGGGGGCCGGCTCCGCACGGCGCGGGCCCGGGACCCGGCCCGGGGCACGCTCCGGGGCACGGCGCGGTCCATGCTCCGGGGCACGGCGCGGGTCACGCCGCGGTGCACGGGCCGGGGCACGGTGCGGGCCACGCCGCGGCCCACGGGCCCGGGCACGACGGCCCGGGGTCCGGGGAGGGCGCGGTCGACGGGATCTCGCTCGTGGCCGGCGTCCGCAGCGCGCACCCCGCGGTGCGCACGGTGGTCCTCGCCGAGCGCGACGACCCGCGCAGGGCCGCGGCGGCCCTGCAGGCGGGCGCGGGCGGCTGGGTCGCCAAGGACTGCTCGCTCTCCCGGCTGCTGGCCGTCATCAGGGGCGTCCTGCGCGACGAGACGCATCTGCCGCCCGCCCTGCTCACGGGCGTGCTGCGGGAGCTCACGGCGGCCCGCAAGCACCGCACGGAGAGCGAGCGCCTGGTGGAGTCCCTGACGCCGCGCGAGCGGGAGGTGCTGCGCTGCATGGTGGCCGGGCTGGGCCGCAAGGCCGTCGCCGAGCGGCTCTACCTCTCCCCGCACACCGTCCGCACGCACATGCAGAACGTGCTGGGGAAGCTGGGCGTCCACTCCACCCTCGCCGCCGTCGCGCTCGCGCGCCGGGCCGGGGTCGGGCCGGTGGACCTAACCGGGAGTGTTGTCGAACGGGGCGGTCAGCTGGCGTAGCAGATCGGCCAGCTCGCGGCGCTGGGTGCGGGACAGCTCGGAGAGGATGGCGCGCTCCTGCTCCAGGAGCCCGGCCAGGGCCTCGTCCGCGCGGTCCCGCCCCTCGTCCGTGAGGCGTACGAGCACGCCGCGGCGGTCGCTCGGATCGGGCTCGCGGCGGACCAGGCCCTTCTTGGCGAGCCGGTCGATGCGGTTGGTCATCGTGCCGGACGTGACCAGCGTCTGGGTCAGCAGCTGCCCGGGGGAGAGCTGGTACGGCGCCCCGGCGCGGCGCAGCGCCGTCAGCACGTCGAACTCCCACGGCTCCAGCTCGTGCTCGGCGAAGGCCAGGCGGCGGGCGCGGTCGAGGTGACGGGCGAGCCTGCTCACGCGGCTGAGCACCTCGAGCGGCTCCACGTCGAGGTCAGGGCGCTCGCGGCGCCACGCTGAAACCAGCCGATCGACCTCGTCCTCCATGACGATCAGTGTAGTTGGTCTGTCGACATGAAGTCTCTTGACGTCAAGATAGTGGTGTGGTGATCCTGGAAGCATGACGTCCGCTGCCACGCCTGTCTGGGACCCGGAGCAGTACCTGCGTCACTCCGGCCCCCGCACCCGCCCCTTCTCCGACCTGCTCGCCCGCGTGCCGGTGCGCTCTCCCGCGCGCATCGCCGACCTCGGCTGCGGCCCCGGCACGGTCACGGCGCTGCTCGCCGAGCGGTGGCCCGCGGCGCGGATCACGGGGCTGGACCACTCGGAAGAGATGCTCCGCGAGGCGCGTGCGCGCGTGCGGGGCGTCACGTTCGCCTACGCCGACCTGACGACCTGGACGCCGCGGGACGGCGACCGGTACGACCTGATCATCTCCAGCGCGGCGTTCCAGTGGGTGCGGGGCCACGAGGCCGCCTTCCCGGCGTGGACCGGGGCGCTCGCCCCGGGCGGCGTCTTCGCCTTCACCGTGCCGGGCAACTTCGACGCCCCCAGCCACGTGCTCCTGCGCGAGCTCTGCGGCTCGCCGGCCTGGCGGGACCGGCTGGGCGGGCTCCAGGAGCCCGGGCACGTGCTGCCGCCCGCGCAGTACCTGGAGCGGCTCGCCGGCCTCGGCCTGACGGTCGACGCCTGGGAGACGACGTACGTCCACGTGCTGGCGGGCGAGGACGCGGTCCTCGACTGGACGAAGGGCACGACGCTGAGGCCGGTCCTGACGGCCCTGCGCGACGACGCGGAGGCGAGGGCGCGCTTCCTGTCGGAGTACGGGGCGCTCCTGCGGAGGGCGTACCCACGGGGCGAGCACGGAACGCTCTTCCCGTTCCGGAGGATCTTCGTGGTGGCCCAGCGGGGGTGACCTCCGGTCCGGCCCACGACGAACTGAGCCTCGTACGGCACCGCCGGTCACCACCGTGGTGGTTGCGCGCCGTGGCGGCGGTTTCAAGGATGCGGGCGCATCCTTGACCGGCGGGCGGCAGGTGAAGGGGGCTCGCCCCTTCAAAATCCGCCGCGACGGCGATCAGCCACAGCGGCGCTGTCCGGCGGTGCCGGGCCTGCCTGAGCCCGTACGGCACCGCCGGTCACCACCGTCGTGGTTGCGCGCCGCGGCGGCGGTTTCAAGGATGCGGGCGCATCCTTGACCGGCGGGGCGGCAGGCGAAGGGGGCTCGCCCCTTCAAAATCCGCCGCGACGGCGATCAGCCGAAACGGCGCTGTCCGGCGGTGCCGGGCCCGCCCGAGCCCGTACGGCACCGCCGGACGCCGCCCGCGGCGGCCCGCGGCGCCGTCTACGCCCGCCGGTGCCCCACCAGCCGTGGCCTCGGCTCCAGGCCGTCCAGGCCGTGCCACGCCAGGTTCACCAGGTGCGCCGCGACCTCCGCCTTCTTCGGCTTGCGGACGTCCAGCCACCACTGGCCCGTGAGGGCCACCATGCCCACCAGCGCCTGGGCGTACAGCGGAGCCAGCTTCGCGTCGAAGCCGCGGGCCTTGAACTCAAGGCCCAGAATGTCCTCGACCTGCGTGGCGATGTCGCTGATCAGCGACGCGAACGTGCCCGTCGACTGCGCCACCGGCGAATCGCGGACGAGGATGCGGAAGCCGTCCGTATACCGCTCGATGTAGTCGAGGAGGGCGAACGCGGCCTGCTCCAGCAGCTCCCGCGGGTGCCCCGCGGTCAGCGCCCCCGTGACCATGTCCAGCAGCTGCCGCATCTCGCGGTCGACGACCACCGCGTACAGCCCTTCCTTGCCGCCGAAGTGCTCGTAGACGACCGGCTTGGAGACCCCGGCCTTCGCCGCGATCTCCTCGACCGACGTGCCCTCGAACCCCCGCTCGGCGAAGAGTGTGCGACCGATGTCCAGCAGCTGCTCCCGGCGCTCCGCGCCGGTCATCCGCACCCGCCGGGTGCGTCGGGTCCCCGCAGCCGGGGCCCGGTCCTTGTTACTGGTGGTGTTGCTGTCGATCGCCACGCTGTCAATCATGCCGCCTTGGCGGCACTCTCCTTCCGTCGGGAGTCCAGGCGGTCGGCCTTCGGCCACCGCACGTCATAGGCCCAGCCCGCCTGCTCGAACCAGCGGATCAGGCGGGCGCTGGAATCCAGCTGCCCCTTGAGCACACCATGCCGGGCAGACGTCGGGTCGGCATGGTGCAGGTTGTGCCAGGACTCGCCGCAGGACAGGATCGCCAGCCACCACACGTTGCCCGAGCGGTCACGCGACTTGAACGGCCGCTTGCCCACGGCATGGCAGATCGAGTTGATCGACCACGTCACATGGTGCAGCAGGGCGACCCGTACCAGCGAACCCCAGAAGAACGCCGTGGCCGCCCCCTGCCAGGACCAGGTGACCAGACCACCCACCAGCGGCGGGATCAGCAGCGACACCGCCGTCCACAGGACGAACTGGCGGGAGATCGCCCGGATCGCCGGATCCTTGATCAGATCGGGGGCGTACTTGTGCTGAGGGGTCTGCTCCTCGTCGAACATCCAGCCGACGTGGGCCCACCACAGCCCCTTCACCAGCGCCGGCACCGTCTCGCCGAAGCGCCACGGCGAGTGCGGATCACCCTCCGCGTCCGAGAAGCGGTGGTGCCGGCGGTGGTCGGCGACCCAGCGCACCAGCGGGCCCTCCACGGCCAGCGACCCCATGATCGCCAGCGCGATCCGCAGCGGCCGCTTCGCCTTGAACGATCCGTGCGTGAAATAGCGGTGGAAGCCGATCGTGATGCCGTGGCAGCCGATGAAGTACATCGCGGTCATCAGCCCGAGATCCAGCCAGCTCACCCCCCAGCCCCACGCCAGCGGCACCGCCGCGACCAGGGCGAGGAACGGCACGGTGATGAAGAGCAGCAGGGTGATCTGCTCCACGGAACGCTTGCTGTCACCGCCCAGCGTGGCGGAGGGGAGCGGGGCTTCCTGGGCCTTCGGCGCGTCTTCGAGCACGTCGGGGCTTGCAGTCATGGGTTCCCTCATGGGGGTCGGGGCATGGCTACGGTTCCGTAACCTACGGCTTCGTAAGTATGGCAGGGCGGCAGCACGGAGCAAGAGGGCTGTGGACAACCGCGCGTCGCGCGGAGACCTATGCTGGTGGGCGTCGGACAGCGCGGTCCGCAACCCCTCCAGACGTGCCGGAAACTCTGCAAGGAGCAGCACCTGTGAGCAGTGCCGACAACACCAACGCCGCCCTGCGCGCCGACATCCGCCGCCTCGGCGACCTCCTCGGCGAGACCCTGGTCCGCCAGGAGGGGGAAGAGCTCCTCGACCTCGTGGAGCGGGTCCGCGCCCTGACCCGCACCGACGGCGAGGCCGCCGCCGAGCTGCTCGGCACCACCGACCTGGAGACCGCCGCCAAGCTCGTCCGCGCCTTCTCCGTCTACTTCCACCTGGCCAACGTCACCGAGCAGGTCCACCGCGGCCGCGAGCTCGCCGCCAAGCGCGCCGCCGAGGGCTCCATCCTCGCCCGCACCGCCGACCAGCTGAAGGAAGCCGACCCCGAGCACGTGCGGCAGACCGTCGAGCACCTCGGCGTCCGCCCCGTCTTCACCGCCCACCCCACCGAGGCCGCCCGCCGCAGCGTCCTCAACAAGCTCCGCCGCATCGCCGCCCTCCTCGACACCACCCTCGCCACCGGCTCCGGCGACAAGCGCCGCACCGACCTGCGCCTCGCCGAGAACATCGACCTGCTCTGGCAGACCGACGAACTGCGCGTCGCCCGCCCCGAGCCCACCGACGAGGCCCGCAACGCCATCTACTACCTCGACGAACTCCACGCGGGCGCCGTCGGAGACGTCCTCGAAGACCTCGCCGCCGAACTCGACCGCATCGGCGTCGCCCTGCCCCCCACCACCCGCCCCCTCACCTTCGGCACCTGGATCGGCGGCGACCGCGACGGCAACCCCAACGTCACCCCCCAGGTCACCTGGGACGTCCTCCTCCTGCAGTACGAGCACGGCATCACCGACGCCCTCGACCTCGTCGACGAGCTCCGCAGCGCCCTCTCCAACTCCATCCGCAACAGCGGCGCCACCGAAGAGCTCCTCTCCTCCCTCCAGCGCGACCTCGAACTCCTGCCCGAGATCAGCCCCCGCTACAAGCGCCTCAACGCCGAAGAGCCCTACCGCCTCAAGGCCACCTGCATCCGGCAGAAGCTCGTCAACACCCGCGAGCGCCTCGCCCGCAACACCCCCCACGAAGAAGGCCGCGACTACCTCGGCACCACCGAACTCCTCGCCGACCTCCAGACCATCCAGGACTCCCTGCGCGCCCACCGCGGCCGCCTCATCGCCGACGGCCGCCTGGAGCGCGCCCTGCGCACCCTCGCCTCCTTCGGCCTCCACCTGGCCACCATGGACGTCCGCGAACACGCCGACGCCCACCACCACGCCCTCGGCCAGCTCTTCGACCGCCTCGGCGAGGAATCCTGGCGCTACGCGGACATGCCCCGCGACTACCGCCGCAAGCTCCTCGCCAAGGAACTCCGCTCCCGCCGGCCCCTCGCCCCCAGCCCCGCCCCCCTCGACGCCCCCGGCGCCAAGACCCTCGGCGTCTTCGGCACCATCCGCGAAGCCCTGGAGAAGTTCGGCCCCGAAGTCGTCGAGTCCTACATCATCTCCATGTGCCAGGGCGCCGACGACGTCTTCGCCGCCGCCGTCCTCGCCCGCGAAGCCGGCCTCATCGACCTGCACGCCGGCTGGGCCAAGATCGGCATCGTGCCCCTCCTGGAGACCACCGACGAGCTCAAGGAAGCCGACCGCATCCTCGACGACATGCTCGCCGACCCCTCCTACCGGCGCCTCGTCGCCCTCCGCGGCGACGTCCAGGAGGTCATGCTCGGCTACTCCGACTCCTCCAAGTTCGGCGGCATCACCACCTCCCAGTGGGAGATCCACCGCGCCCAGCGCCGCCTGCGCGACGTCGCCCACCGCTACGGCGTCCGCCTGCGCCTCTTCCACGGCCGCGGCGGCACCGTCGGCCGCGGCGGCGGCCCCACCCACGACGCCATCCTCGCCCAGCCCTGGGGCACCCTCGAAGGCGAGATCAAGGTCACCGAGCAGGGCGAAGTCATCTCCGACAAGTACCTCATCCCGGCCCTCGCCCGCGAAAACCTCGAACTGACCGTCGCCGCGACCCTGCAGGCCTCCGCCCTGCACACCGCCCCCCGCCAGTCCGACGAAGCCCTCGCCCGCTGGGACGCGGCCATGGACACCGTCTCCGACGCCGCCCACTCCGCCTACCGCCGCCTCGTCGAGGACCCGGACCTCCCCGCGTACTTCTTCGCCTCCACCCCCGTCGACCAGCTCGCCGAACTCCACCTCGGCTCCCGCCCCTCGCGCCGCCCCGACTCCGGCGCAGGCCTCGACGGCCTCCGCGCCATCCCCTGGGTCTTCGGCTGGACCCAGTCCCGCCAGATCGTCCCCGGCTGGTTCGGCGTCGGCTCCGGCCTCAAGGCCGCCCGCGAAGCAGGACTCGACACCGTCCTCGACGAGATGCACGAGCACTGGCACTTCTTCCAGAACTTCCTGTCCAACGTCGAGATGACCCTCGCCAAGACCGACCTGCGCATCGCCCAGCACTACGTCGACACCCTCGTCCCCGACGACCTCAAGCACGTCTTCGACATCATCAAGGCCGAACACGAGCTGACCGTCCAGGAAGTCCTGCGCATCACCGGCGAGGCCGAGCTCCTCGACGCCAGCCCCGTGCTCCGCCAGACGTTCCGCGTGCGCGACGCGTACCTCGACCCGATCTCGTACCTCCAGGTGACGCTGCTGCACCGGCAGAGGCAGGCCGCGGAGCGCGGCGAAACCCCGGATCCGCTGCTGAGCCGCGCCCTCCTGCTGACCGTCAACGGCGTCGCGGCGGGCCTGCGCAACACCGGCTGACGCGCGAACGCACAACGGCCCCCTCGCCCGGTGGCGAGGGGGCCGTTTTCACGCGTCTCAGGAGTTGTACGTGCTCTGAGCGCGCTCCAAGCCGTCCACGATCAGCGACTCCACCGCATCCGCGGCCCGGTCCACCTCGTAAGCGAGCTCCTTGCGCTCCGTGGACGAGAAATCCTTCAGCACAAAATCCGCCACCTGCATCCGCCCCGGCGGCCGCCCGATCCCGAACCGCACCCGCAGGTAATCCGGGCCCAGCGCCTTCGTGATCGACTTCAGGCCGTTGTGCCCGTTGTCGCCCCCACCGAGCTTCAGCCGCAGCACGCCGTAGTCGATGTCCAGCTCGTCATGCACGGCGATGACCCGCTCGGCCGGCACCTTGTAGAAGTCCCGCAGCGCGGCCGTCGGCCCGCCCGACAGATTCATGAACGACATCGGCTTGGCCACGACCACCCGGCGGCTCGACGGGCCGGGCGCGCCGATGCGGCCCTCCACCACCTGGGCCCGCGCCGCCTTGTGCGCCTTGAACTTGGCACCCATCCGCTCCGCGAGCAGGTCGGCGACCATGAAGCCCACGTTGTGGCGGTTGCCCGCGTACTCCGGCCCGGGATTGCCCAGGCCCACGATCAGCCAGGGGCTGGAGTCGTCCGTCATCTGCATGTCTCCTTCATAGCCGACTCATAGCCGATACCGCCGATACAGCCGGCCCATAGCCGACCGCCGTCCCGCTCCGGGCGGAGCGGGACGGCGGTCGCAAAGAAAAGCCGGGTGCGGCGAGGATCAGGCCTCGGCGCCCTCAGCGGCCTCGGCCGGGGCGGCCTGGCCGGCGACGACGTGCAGAACCACGGCGTCGGCGTCGACGGCGAGGGAGACACCGGCCGGCAGGACGACGTCCTTGGCCAGAACGGAGGCACCGGCCTCAAGACCCGCGACGGAGACGGTGACGGCCTCCGGGATGTGCGTGGCCTCGGCCTCGACCGGCAGAGCGGTCAGGGTGTGCTCCAGCAGGTTGCCGCCCGGGGCCAGCTCGCCCTCGGTGTGCACCGGAACCTCGACGGTGACCTTCTCGCCACGCTTGACGACCAGCAGGTCGACGTGCTCCAGGAAGCCCTTGAGCGCGTCACGCTGGACGGCCTTGGGGATGACCAGCTCGTCGCGGCCCTCGATGTCCAGCGACAGCAGGACGTTCGGGGTCTTCAGGGCCATCATCAGGTCGTGACCCGGCAGGGTGATGTGAACCGGCTCGGAACCGTGGCCGTAGACGACGCCGGGAACCTGGTTGGCACGGCGGATACGGCGGGCAGCGCCCTTGCCGAACTCGGCACGGACCTGGGCGGGGATCTTGATCTCAGCCATGGTGCACTCCTCTGAGTAGCTGATCGACGGACCGTTACCCGGCCTCGTACAGACCTGCTACGAAGAGCGCGTCGATAACGGACCGCCGCACATGAGTGCGGCCTCCCTCGCCGAGCAACTCCAGGAGTGTACCCGGCGGGGGAGGCCGCTCAGAAATCGATCAGGACCCGTCCGGTCCCGGGCCGGTCCCCCGGCCCGTTCCCAGGCCGATCGTTTTTGCAGCCGGCAGGCTAGCCCTGCCGGAAGCTCACTGCTCCTCGAAGAGGCTCGTCACCGAACCGTCCTCGAAGACCTCACGCACGGCACGCGCGATCGTCGGCGCGATCGACAGCACCGTGATCTTGTCCAGCTCCAGCTCACCCGGCGTCGGCAGCGTGTTCGTGAAGACGAACTCGCTCACCTTCGAGTTCTTCAGACGGTCCGCCGCCGGACCCGACAGCACACCGTGCGTCGCCGTCACGATCACGTCCTCCGCACCATTGGCGAACAGCGCGTCCGCCGCGGCGCAGATCGTGCCACCCGTGTCGATCATGTCGTCGACCAGGACACACACCCGGCCCTTCACATCACCGACGACCTCGTGCACCGTGACCTGGTTCGCGACATCCTTGTCGCGGCGCTTGTGGACGATCGCCAGCGGCGCACCCAGACGGTCGCACCAGCGGTCCGCGACCCGCACACGACCGGCGTCCGGAGACACCACCGTCAGCTTCTCGCGGTCGACCTTCGCACCCACGTAGTCCGCCAGGATCGGCAGAGCGAACAGGTGATCCACCGGACCGTCGAAGAAGCCCTGGATCTGGTCCGTGTGCAGATCCACCGTAAGAATCCGGTCCGCACCCGCCGTCTTGAACAGATCAGCGATCAGACGGGCCGAGATCGGCTCACGGCCACGGTGCTTCTTGTCCTGACGGGCATAGCCGTAGAACGGCACGACCACCGTGATGGAGCGGGCCGACGCGCGCTTCAGCGCGTCGATCATGATCAGCTGCTCCATGACCCACTTGTTGATGGGAGCCGTGTGGCTCTGCATCAGGAAGCAGTCCGCGCCACGCGCCGACTCCTGGAAGCGGACGTAGATCTCGCCGTTGGCGAAGTCGAATGCCTTGGTCGGGACCAGGCCGACGCCCAGCTGGTGCGCGACCTCCTCGGCAAGCTCGGGGTGGGCGCGGCCGGAGAAGAGCATGAGCTTCTTCTCGCCGGTCGTCTTGATCCCGGTCACAGCACAGTCTCCTTGGATGTCGCTTTGTGTGCGCTTATCACGGTACGCCCCGCACGGCGTACCCGTGTCACGGTCACTGCTCGCCGTCGGTCTCCCGGCGAGCGGCGGAAGCGGCCTGTGCGGCTGCGCTTCCCGGGCGCTTACGTGCCACCCAGCCCTCGATATTCCGCTGCTGTCCACGTGCGACGGCCAGCGAACCCGGGGGCACATCCTTGGTGATGACCGAGCCGGCAGCGGTGTACGCGCCGTCCCCGATCGTGACCGGAGCCACAAACATGTTGTCCGATCCGGTACGGCAGTGCGAGCCGATCGTGGTGTGGTGCTTGTTCACACCGTCGTAGTTCACGAAGACGCTCGCCGCGCCGATATTGGTGTACTCGCCGATCGTCGCGTCACCGACGTACGACAGGTGGGGCACCTTGGTGCCCTCGCCGATCGCGGCGTTCTTCATCTCGACGTACGCGCCGGCCTTCGACTTCGCGCCCAGTCTCGTACCCGGCCGCAGGTAGGCGAACGGGCCGACGGTCGCGCCCTCGCCGATCAGCGCCGACTCCGCGACGGTGTTGTCCACGCGGGCACCGGCGCCCACCGTGGTGTCCGTCAGGCGCGTGTTCGGGCCGACCTCGCTGCCCGTGGCCAGACTGGTCGTGCCGACCAGCTGGGTGCCCGGGTGGACCAGCACGTCCGGCTCGACGGTGACGGTGACGTCGATCCAGGTCGACGCCGGGTCCACGACCGTGACACCGCTCATCATCGCCGCGTGCAGCAGCCGCTCGTTGAGCAGCTTGCGGGCCTCGGCGAGCTGGACGCGGTTGTTGATCCCCAGGATCTCGCGGTGGTCACCCGCGACCGCCGCGCCGACGCGGTGCCCGGCCTCGCGCAGGATGCCCAGGACGTCGGTCAGGTACTCCTCGCCCTGGCTGTTGTCCGTGCGGACCTTGCCGAGGGCGTCCGCCAGCAGCTGGGCGTCGAAGGCGAACACCCCGGAGTTGATCTCGCGAATCTCGCGCTGGGCGTCCGTGGCGTCCTTGTGCTCGACGATCGCCGTGACGGCGCCGCTGTCGTCGCGCACGATGCGCCCGTAGCCGGTGGAGTCCGGGACCTCGGCGGTGAGCACGGTGACGGCGTTGCCGTCGGCGCTGTGGGCGTCGCTGAGCTTCTTCAGGGTGGCGCCGGTGAGCAGGGGGGTGTCGCCGCAGACGACGACCACCGTGCCGTCGAGGGCGATGCCGTTGTTCGACAGCTCTTCCAGGCCCATGCGCACGGCGTGGCCGGTGCCGTTCTGCTCGTACTGGACGGCGGTGCGGACCTCGGGGTCGATCTGCGCGAGGTGCGCGGAGACCTGCTCGCGGGCGTGCCCGACGATCACGACGAGGTGCTCGGGGTCCAGCTCGCGGGAGGCGGCGACGACGTGGCCGACGAGGGAACGTCCGCAGATGGAGTGCAGGACCTTGGGGGTCGCCGACTTCATGCGGGTGCCCTCACCCGCTGCGAGAACGACGACGGCTGCCGGGCGGTTGGCGCTCACGGGTGTGCCCTTCGGCTTCGGGTGGTGGACATCCGAAGGATACCGGTGCGTTTTACTGCTGAAACGCGGGCGGGTCCTGACCTGGGCGGTCAGGACCCGATGGATTCGAACTTTGAGCTCCCCTGCCAGGGCTCGAACCTGGAATAACGGATCCAAAGTCCATTGTGTTGCCAATTACACCACAGGGGATGGTTTGCGCGTTATGTCCGATTCTGTAGATCGGTTGCCCGTGCAGAGGACACTATGCCGCACCACCAGCCTTCGATGCGACGGTACAGGTCGGCTCCGCCCAGGACGCGGATGGTCAGGCAGCCCCGATAGTTCTCCCCGGTGTTCTTCCGTACGGTCGTCGGGTTGTGCTTCTTGAGGGTCGTCTTCCCGAAGCTGCCGGTACCGGGGCCGACGTGGTCCGCCCAGAAGCGTTCCGCCCCGGCGATGTCCGCAGACTCGTGGATCATGACGTGAAACCGCAGGCGGCTCTCGTCGACGCCGAGAAGGCGCAGCCAGGCCAGGTAGAAGCTGACCATGCCGGGGTCGCTGTTGACGAAGGTGACTCTGTCGCTGGGCCTGTGAGGCTTGCTCTTCGTGCCCTCGGCCCAGTACAGGCCGACACCCACGAGGAACAGCTCGCGATCGGAGAGGGTGCCTATCTCCTGGGCGGCGATGCGCTTCGTCTCTCGGCGTTCCAGCTCGCGGGCTTCACGGATCGGCGCCCACCGTGCCTCGGCCATGACCCGGCAATGCTCCCTTGCTCGTCGCTCGGGTCTCGGAAGATCCCTCACCCACAGTGACACCGAGCTCTTCGACACCCCCAGTTCCGCGACGATCTCGTCGTACGTCCTGCCTGCTCGCCGCAGCTCGCGGGCGCGGTGCTGCAGCTCTGTCTTCGCTTGGGCCATGCGTACAGCCTTGCGGTACATGTCGGCCGATAAGGCGAAACGGGGAGGCATTCACCAGTTCGAGGGAGGAGTGTGCCATTCCGGCCGGTCGGGGCCGGTCCCGTGCTGCCGCGCGGACGGGAAAAGCTGTGGCGGGCTTCCGTAGGCTGGGTGGTATGACCACAACGGGGGCAATCGCGGAGGCGGGCGCGCGCGGCGCGCCGGACGGGCCTTGGTGGTGGGCGCGGCGGCGGAGCATGGTGCTCGACGTCGTGCTGGCGCTGGTGTCCGCGCTGGAGTGTGCGGCGGAGGGCGCGGCGTTCGCGAGTGAGCACCGGATACCGGTGGTGCCGGCGGTGGTGGCGGGGCTGCTGGTCGGTGCCACGTTGCTGTTCCGGCGGCGGTGGCCGGTGGCTGTCGTGCTGCTGGGTATTGCGATCACCCCGGCGGAGCTGGGGTTCCTGCTCGGAATCGTTGGTCTGTACACGCTGGCTGCGTCGGACGTGCCGCGCCGGCTGACGGTGATCCTTGCCGGTGTCTCCGTGGCGGGGACGTTCGCGGTCACGCTGGCGAAGTTCCACCAGAACGTGGCGGACGACGGTGGCCCGCAGGATCTGTGGGCGATGTTGTTCTTCTCGGCGTTGGTGTCGCTGGGGCTGACGGCTCCGCCGGTGCTGACGGGGCTGTACGTGGGGGCGCGGCGCCGGCTGGTGGAGAGTCTGCGGGAGCGGGCGGACGGTCTGGAGCGTGAGCTGTCGCTGCTTGCGGAGCGGGCCGAGGAGCGTGCGGTGTGGGCGCGGAACGAGGAGCGCACGCGTATTGCGCGTGAGATGCATGACGTGGTGGCGCACCGGGTGTCGCTGATGGTGGTGCATGCGGCTGCGTTGCAGGCGGTGGCGTTGAAGGACCCGGAGAAGGCTTCGCGGAATGCGGGTCTGGTGGGGGATATGGGGCGGCAGGCGCTGACGGAGTTGCGGGAGATGCTGGGGGTGCTGCGGACGTCGTCGGAGGAGTCTGTGCCGGAGGCGGCGTCGGCGGCGGATTCGCGGCGGTTGGCGGAGGTCGCTGCGGCGGCGTCGGCGCGGGTGACCGCGGGGGTCGGTGCGGTGGGGCGGCCGGTGGACGGTGCGGTGGCCGGTGGGTCTGCGCAGGGTGACGGACCGTGTCTGGACGGTCTGGAGGATCTTGTCGGTCAGTCGCGGGCGGCGGGGATGGTCGTCGAGCTGTCGGTGGAGGGTGAGGGGCGCTCGTACGGCGCGCGGGTGGAGAGTACGGCGTACCGGGTGGTGCAGGAGGCGCTGACGAACGTCCATAAGCATGCGCCGGGGGCGAAGGCTGTGGTGCGTGTGGCGCATCGTGGGGGTGAGGTGGCGCTGCAGGTGGAGAACGGTCCGTCGGACGGTGGTGCGGCGGCGCCGGGTCTGCCGAGTGGTGGCAATGGTCTGGTGGGTATGCGGGAGCGGGTGTCGGCGCTGGGTGGGGTGTTTGTGTCGGGTGCGACGGATGCGGGTGGTTTCCGGGTGTCGGCGGTGATCCCGGCGGGGGTGCCGGACGGCGCTGCCGCGGGGGCGTAGGGCGCCGTCGGGGGCGTAGGGCGCTGCCG
>NZ_JBPQTW010000145.1:0-17346 GCF_051386535.1 Streptomyces sp. URMC 127 | reverse complement strand
CCGTCGCGGGCACGGTGGCGGCGCGGGCTGCTGGGGCAGCGGCTGAGGCTGCGAAGGCTGCTGCGCGGGCTGCGGCTCCAGGACGGGCGGCGGCCCGAACTGCCCCGCCGGCGGCATCGGCTGCCCGCCCGCCTGCGGTGCCGGCTGCTGCGGTTCGCCCGGGGCCCCGTACGGCCCTCCCTGCCCAAAGCTCATGGCGTGCATCGTAAACCGCCGAAACTCGTTGGTCGCCCCCTGTGGAAACAGGGAGAATCCCGCCCATGGGACATGTCGAAGCGGGCCACCTGGAGTACTACCTCCCCGACGGGAGGGTGCTCCTCGGCGACGTCTCCTTCCGCGTCGGCGAAGGGGCCGCGGTCGCCCTCGTCGGCGCCAACGGCGCGGGCAAGACCACGCTGCTGCGCCTGATCGCCGGCGAGCTCCAGCCGCACGGCGGCGCCGTCACCGTCAGCGGCGGCCTCGGCGTGATGCCGCAGTTCGTCGGCTCGGTCCGGGACGAGCGCACGGTCCGCGACCTGCTGGTCTCCGTCGCCCAGCCACGGATCCGCGAGGCCGCGCGGGCCGTCGACGCGGCCGAGCTCGCGATCATGGAGCGGGACGACGAGGCCGCGCAGATGGCGTACGCACAGGCCCTCTCCGACTGGGCCGAGGCCCGCGGCTACGAGGCCGAGACCGTCTGGGACATGTGCACCACGGCCGCCCTCGGCATCCCCTACGAGAAGGCGCAGTGGCGCCAGGTCCGCACGCTCTCCGGCGGCGAGCAGAAGCGGCTCGTCCTGGAGTCCCTGCTGCGCGGCACGGACGAGGTCCTGCTGCTGGACGAGCCGGACAACTACCTGGACGTCCCCGGCAAGCGCTGGCTGGAGGAGCGGCTGCGCGAGACGAAGAAGACGGTCCTCTTCGTCTCCCACGACCGCGAGCTGCTCGCCCGCGCCGCCGAGAAGATCATCAGTGTCGAGCCGGGCCCGGCGGGCAGCGACGTGTGGGTGCACGGCGGCGGCTTCGCCACGTACCACGAGGCGCGCAAGGAGCGGTTCGCCCGCTTCGAGGAACTGCGGCGGCGCTGGGACGAGAAGCACGCCCAGCTGAAGAAGCTGGTGATCACGCTGCGGCAGGCGGCCGCCGTCAGCCACGAGATGGCCTCGCGCTACGCCGCGGCCCAGACCCGGCTGCGGAAGTTCGAGGAGGCGGGCCCGCCGCCGGAGCCGCCGCGCGAGCAGGACATCCGGATGCGGCTGCGCGGCGGGCGCACGGGCGTACGGGCCGTGACCTGCGCCGGGCTGGAGCTGACCGGCCTCATGAAGCCGTTCGACCTGGAGGTCTTCTACGGGGAGCGGGTCGCGGTGCTGGGCTCGAACGGCTCCGGGAAGTCGCACTTCCTGCGGCTCCTGGCGGGCGAGGACGTCGCGCACACGGGCTCCTGGAAGCTCGGTGCGCGCGTGGTCCCCGGCCACTTCGCGCAGACGCACGCCCACCCCGAGCTGACCGGCCGCACGCTCGTCGACATCCTGTGGACGGAGCACGCCAAGGACCGCGGCGGCGCGATGTCCGCCCTGCGGCGGTACGAGCTGGAGAAGCAGGGCGACCAGCCCTTCGAGAAGCTCTCGGGCGGCCAGCAGGCCCGCTTCCAGATCTTGCTGCTGGAGCTGGCCGGCACGACGGCCCTGCTGCTGGACGAGCCCACGGACAACCTGGACCTGGAGAGCGCGGAGGCGCTTCAGGAGGGCCTGGAGGCGTACGAGGGGACGGTGCTCTGCGTCACGCACGACCGCTGGTTCGCCCGCACGTTCGACCGCTTCTTGCTCTTCGGCGCGGACGGCCGCGTCCGGGAGGTCCCGGAGCCGGTGTGGGACGAGGGGCGCGTGGCGCGGGAGCGCTAGCGCCGGGCCCGTGCCTGGTGGCCGCCCGCATGGGACGATGGTTTTGACCCCGCCGGGCGGCGCCGGGTACTCTACGAGTTCGTTATGCGTATTGGCTTGGTCGTTCTCACGCGAGGGGCCCTTACGCTTGCTCACCGGGCCGATGGCCGCCGGCGTGCGTTCGGGTTGCGTCCCCGGACTGCCGCTCGTGCTGGTCGCCGCCCGGAGGGACGTGTCAGGACCCACACTCACTGAAGAAGCGAAGGCTACGACCGTGCGTACGTTCAGCCCCAAGCCCGGCGATGTCCAGCGCCAGTGGCACATCATCGACGCGCAGGACGTCGTCCTGGGCCGTCTGGCCTCTCAGGCCGCCTCCCTGCTGCGCGGCAAGCACAAGCCCGTGTACGCCCCGCACATGGACATGGGTGACTTCGTCGTCATCATCAACGCCGACAAGGTCCACCTGTCCGGCAACAAGAAGACCCAGAAGATGGCGTACCGCCACTCTGGCTTCCCGGGTGGTCTGCGCTCCGTCCGTTACGACGAGCTGCTCGACAAGAACCCCGAGAAGGCCGTCGAGAAGGCGATCAAGGGCATGCTGCCCAAGAACTCCCTCGGCCGTCAGATGCTCTCGAAGCTGAAGGTCTACTCGGGCGCCGAGCACCCGCACGCCGCCCAGCAGCCGCAGCCGTTCGAGATCACCCAGGTCAAGCAGGGCTAAGTCCCGGCCACCGCCGAACCAGAAAGTCTGAGGAGAATCGTGGCTGAGACCACCGCCGAGATGCCGGTCGAGGGCGTCGAGGAGTACACCACCGAGACCGAGGTCGTTGAGTCGGAGTACACCTCCGAGTCCCTCGCGTCCCGCTTCGGCGACCCGCAGCCGGCCGCCGGCCTGGGCCGTCGCAAGAACGCCATTGCCCGCGTCCGGATCGTTCCGGGCTCCGGCAAGTGGAAGATCAACGGTCGCACCCTTGAGGACTACTTCCCCAACAAGGTGCACCAGCAGGAAGTCAACGAGCCCTTCAAGGTGCTCGAGCTCGACGACCGCTACGACGTCATCGCCCGCATCTCGGGTGGCGGCGTCTCCGGCCAGGCCGGCGCCCTGCGCCTCGGCGTGGCCCGCGCGCTGAACGAGGCGGACGTGGACAACAACCGCGGCCCGCTGAAGAAGGCCGGCTTCCTGAGCCGCGACGACCGTGCGGTCGAGCGCAAGAAGGCCGGTCTGAAGAAGGCCCGCAAGGCCCCGCAGTACAGCAAGCGCTAATCACGCGGCTTCGCTGCTTCTGCTCGAACGCCCCGGCGGCACGCTCCGTGCCCGCCGGGGCGTTCGGCTATCGGGCACCCGGGACGTATCGGCGTATACCTGAAGTCAACGTTCCGTATTTGGACCCGACACTTTTGTTTGCGGGGGCCGTTCACAGGCAGGCCCCGTATCCGCGCGTTTTTCGGAGGACACCAGTGGGACGACTCTTCGGTACGGACGGTGTGCGCGGCGTCGCCAACGCCGATCTCACGGCCGAGCTCGCGCTCGGCCTGTCGGTCGCCGCGGCGCACGTGCTCGCCGAGGCGGGCACGTTCGAGGGCCACCGCCCCGTGGCGGTCGTGGGCCGGGATCCGCGCGCTTCGGGTGAGTTCCTGGAGGCCGCCGTCGTGGCCGGCCTGGCCAGCGCCGGCGTGGACGTGCTGCGGGTCGGCGTGCTGCCCACGCCCGCCGTCGCCTACCTCACCGGCGCGCTCGGCGCCGACCTCGGCGTGATGCTCTCCGCGAGCCACAACGCCATGCCCGACAACGGCATCAAGTTCTTCGCCCGCGGCGGCCACAAGCTCGCCGACGAGCTGGAGGACCGTATCGAGCAGACCTACCGCGCGCACGCCTCCGGCGAGCCCTGGGACCGGCCCACCGGCGCCGGCGTCGGCCGCGTCCGCGACTACGACCAGGGCTTCGACAACTACGTCGCCCACCTCATCGGCGTCCTCCCCAACCGCATGGACGGCCTGAAGGTCGTCATCGACGGTGCCCACGGCGCCGCGGCCCGCGTCTCCCCCGAGGCCTTCGCCCGCGCCGGCGCCGAGGTCATCACGATCGGCACCGAGCCCGACGGCCTCAACATCAACCACGAGTGCGGCTCCACCCACCTGGACAAGCTCCGGGCCGCCGTCGTCGAGCACGGCGCCGACCTGGGCGTCGCGCACGACGGCGACGCCGACCGCTGCCTGGCCGTGGACCACAAGGGCAACGAGGTCGACGGCGACCAGATCCTCGCCGTCCTGGCGCTGGCCCTGCGCGAGGCCGGTTCGCTGCGCAAGAACACCGTCGTCGCGACCGTGATGTCCAACCTGGGCTTCAAGCTGGCCATGGAGCGCGAGGGCGTCGAGCTGGTCCAGACGGCCGTCGGCGACCGCTACGTCCTGGAGGAGATGAAGGCGCACGGCTTCGCCCTCGGCGGCGAGCAGTCCGGGCACGTCATCGTCCTCGACCACGCCACGACGGGCGACGGCACGCTGACCGGCCTCATGCTGGCCGCCCGCGTCGCCGCCACGGGCCGCTCCCTCGCGGACCTGGCCGCCGTCATGGAGCGCCTGCCGCAGATCCTCATCAACGTCCGCGACGTCGACAAGACCCGCGTGAACTCCTCGGAGGAGCTCGCCGCGGCCGTCGCCGACGCGGAGGAGCAGCTGGGCTCCACGGGCCGGGTGCTGCTGCGCCCGTCCGGCACCGAGCCCCTCGTCCGGGTCATGGTGGAGGCCGCCGACATCGAGCAGGCGCGGACGGTCGCGCAGCGGCTCGCGGACGCGGTGAAGTCCGCGCTGGGGTAGTAGGTCATTCCGCCGGACCCTCGCCGTGGGGGGACGCGCCGTCGCGGCGGAAGGAATGTTCAGGCTGCGCCTGGCACCTTCTTCCGCCGCAACGGCGTAGCACCACGACGGCGCGGACCGGCGGTGCCGGACTGCCGCGAGCCCGCCCTCCCGGAGGCCAGCGCTCAGCGCTTCGCGCCGCTGCCCTCCGCGGAGCGGCGCCGTTGCCTCGCCCAGAAGAGCTTCTGGGCGAGCAGCGTGAGCGTTCCCGCCACCACGATCCCCGCCAGGTTCAGCGCCAGCTGGACCGCCGAGCCACGGGTCTCCGACCAGTCGCCGTAGGACAGGGCGACCGCCGCGTTCGCCGCCGCCGGCACCGTCGTCACCGAGATCGCCACGCCGATCAGCGCGCCCGACTTCGCCGAGGTGAGGGACAGGATCCCGGCGATGCCGGCGAGGAACGCCACCACGAAGGAGAAGGCGTCCGGCTGCCAGATGAAGGACGTCTGGGGGCGGGGCGCGAGGAACTTCGCCTCGTGGAAGAGCCCCAGCCAGTCCATCAGGACGCTGAAGCCGCCGGTCAGCGCCATCGCCACGGGGAAGCCCACGAGCAGCGCGGCCACCGACCGCCAGGCCAGCCGCGGCGCCCGCCGTACGATCGCCGTGCACAGCCCGGCCAGTGGCCCGAACTCCGGGCCGACCGCCATCGCGCCCACGATCAGGATCGCACTGTCCATGATCACGCCGCAGGCGGCGAGCATCGTCGCGACCGTCAGGAACGCCAGGAAGGTGACGGTGAGCGTCGACTCCTCGTGGGTCTCCTCGACCAGCGACTCCCACACGATCGCGTCCGCGCCCGAGCCGGGCGCCGCCAGTTCGGCGTGCTGTGCGCGCCGGGAGAGCAGCAGGTCGACGTCCTCGACGGCGACCGAGCCGACCTCGGGCAGGCCGCTCGCGCGCAGCGCGTCCAGCAGTTCGTCGGCCGCCTCGCGGGCCACGTCGCACAGCACGATGTCGCCGTGCGGGTCGCGGCCCGCGCCGGGGACGACGGCCAGGTGCGTGGCGCCCACGGTCTTCTCGACGAGGGCGACCACGTCGTCGGTGCGGGCGGGCGGGCAGATCATCCGCAGATGGAGCATGGGCGTCCCCGTCCGGTATCGGTGGTCCTCGGAGTCCTCAGAGCTTACGCAGGGACAGCCGCTGGACCTTGTGGTCCGGTCCCTTGCGCAGGATCAGGTTCGACCGGCCGCGCGTGGGCGCCACGTTCTCCAGCAGGTTGGGCTTGTTGATGGTCCGCCAGTTGCGGCGGGCGTAGTCCAGGGCCTCCTCCTCGGAGACCTCGGTGTAGCGGCGGAAGTACGAGTCGGGGTCGGTGAAGGCCGTGGCGCGCAGCTTCTTGAACCGCTCGTAGTACCAGCGCTCGATGTCCTCCGCGCGCGCGTCCACGTACACGCTGAAGTCGAAGAAGTCGGCGAGCCCGACGCGCGTGCGGCCGTCCTTGCCGGGCAGGGCCGGCTGGAGGACGTTGAGGCCCTCGATGATGAGGATGTCGGGGCGGTGCACGGTCAGCCGCTCGCCCGGCACGATGTCGTAGATCAGGTGGGAGTAGACGGGGGCGGAGACCTCGTCCTTGCCGGCCTTCACGTCGGCGACGAAGCGGGTCAGCGCGCGCCGGTCGTACGACTCGGGGAAACCTTTCCTCGACATCAGGCCGCGGGCGTGCAGCTCGGCGTTGGGCAGTAGGAAGCCGTCCGTGGTGACCAGTTCGACGCGCGGGTGCTCGGGCCAGCGGGCGAGCAGCGCCTGCAGGAGGCGCGCCGTGGTCGACTTGCCGACCGCCACGCTGCCCGCGACCCCTATGACGAAGGGCGTGCCGGGCTGGGAGTGGGAGCCGTGCCCGTCGCCCACGTCGCCCAGGAAGGTGTTCAGCGTGGCGCGCAGCCCGCTGGTGGCCTCCACGTACAGGTGCAGCAGCCGGGACAGCGGTAGGTAGACCTCGCGGACCTCGTCCAGGTCGATGACGTCGCCGAGGCCGCGCAGCCGCTCGACCTCCTCGGCGGTCAGCGGCAGCGGGGTGTCCTCGCGCAGGGCGCTCCACTCGGCGCGCGTCAGGTCCACATAGGGGGACGAGTCGGCGCGGCGGCGCTGCTGCTCTGTGGTGGTCGGCACGGGCCCATTGTGCGCGGCCGGGGCGCGGGGCTCACTTCCGGGTGGCGGGAGCGGGCGTTCTCGTGGGGTTTGGGCGCCTCGTACGGGCGGTAACGGCGCGCCCTCGTTGGGTGAACTTTCACCGACCTCTGTACCTACTGGCCGGTCAGGTACTACGTTCCGCTCGCGAGCCGCACCGCGCACCTGCCCCCCACGCGGCCGCATCACGCTAGGGACGCCGTGTTCGCTCTCCGAATCCATCCCCGCAGCCCCCGCAGGCGCTCCGCCGAGGCCGAGCGGGAGGCCTTCGCCGCCCGTGTGTGCGCCGAGCTGGCCGACGATCTGCCCGACGAGGACCTCGCCCAGGACCTGGACGACTGCCTCGACCGCTACGAGCTCGGCAGCAAGCCGCGCTGCGAGGAGGTCGAGTACCTGGAGCTGGTGCAGGACGCGATCGACAGGATCGAACGGGGCCGCTGATCCGCCGTTGCCGGTCATGGATGTGCCGTTGCCGGTGACGGTTGCGCCGTTGCCGCCACGAGCGGGGCCGCCCGGGCCGTACCCTGCTCCGCATGTGCGGAATCGTTGGCTATGTGGGAGGGCAGTCCGCCCTCGATGTCGTATTGGCGGGGCTGCGGCGGCTGGAGTACCGCGGCTATGACTCGGCCGGGGTGGCGGTGCTGGCCGACGGCGGCCTCGCCGCCGCGAAGAAGGCGGGCAAACTCGCCAACCTGGAGAAGGAGCTGTCCGACCGGCCGCTGCCGTCCGGCCCGACCGGCATCGGCCACACCCGCTGGGCCACGCACGGCGCGCCCAACGACGCCAACGCCCACCCCCACCTGGACAATCCCGGCCGCGTCGCCGTCGTCCACAACGGCATCATCGAGAACTTCGCCGCGCTGCGGGCCGAGCTGGCCGAGCGCGGCCACGCCCTCGGCTCGGAGACCGACACCGAGGTCGTCGCGCACCTGCTGTCGGAGTCCTTCTCCTCCTGTGGCGACCTCGCCGAGTCGATGCGGCAGGTGTGCCGCCGGCTGGAGGGCGCGTTCACGCTGGTCGCGGTGCACGCCGACGAGCCGGACGTGGTGGTCGGGGCGCGCCGCAACTCCCCGCTCGTGGTCGGCCTCGGCGACGGCGAGTCCTTCCTCGCCTCCGACGTGGCCGCGTTCATCGCGCACACCCGCGAGGCCGTCGAGCTGGGCCAGGACCAGGTCGTCGAGCTGCGCCGCGACGGGGTGACCGTGACGGGCTTCGACGGCTCGCCCGCGGACGTCCGCCCGTACCACGTCGACTGGGACGCCTCGGCCGCCGAGAAGGGCGGCTACGACTACTTCATGCTCAAGGAGATCGCCGAGCAGCCGAAGGCGGTCGCGGACACGCTGCTGGGCCGGATCGACGCCGCGGGGACGCTGTCGCTGGACGAGGTGCGGATCCCGGCGTCCGTGCTGCGCGAAGCCGACAAGATCGTCATCGTCGCGTGCGGCACGGCGTACCACGCGGGCATGATCGCCAAGTACGCGATCGAGCACTGGACGCGGATTCCCTGCGAGACGGAGCTGGCCAGCGAGTTCCGCTACCGGGACCCGATCCTGGACCAGCGCACGCTGGTGATCGCCATCAGCCAGTCCGGCGAGACGATGGACACCCTGATGGCGCTGCGGCACGCGCGCGAGCAGGGCGCGAAGGTCCTGGCCATCTGCAACACCAACGGCTCGACCATCCCGCGCGAGTCGGACGCGGTCCTCTACACGCACGCGGGCCCCGAGGTCGCGGTCGCCTCGACGAAGGCGTTCCTGACCCAGCTGGTGGCCTGCTACCTGGTGGCGCTGTACCTGGGGCAGGTGCGCGGCACCAAGTGGGGCGACGAGGTCGTCTCCGTCATCCGGGAGCTCTCGCAGATCGCGGGCCAGGTGGAGGAGGTCCTTAAGACCATGGAGCCGGTCCGCGAGCTGGCCCGCTCCCTGGCAGGCAAGAACACGGTGCTCTTCCTCGGCCGTCACGTGGGCTACCCGGTCGCCCTGGAGGGCGCTCTGAAGCTCAAGGAGCTCGCCTACATGCACGCGGAGGGCTTCGCGGCGGGCGAGCTCAAGCACGGGCCGATCGCGCTGATCGAGAAGGACCTGCCGGTGGTGGTGGTCGTGCCGTCGCCGCGGGGGCGTTCGGTGCTGCACGACAAGATCGTGTCGAACATCCAGGAGATCCGGGCGCGGGGCGCGCGGACGATCGTGATCGCCGAGCGGGGCGACGAGGCGGTGCGGCCGTACGCGGACCATCTGATCGAGATCCCGCGGACGCCGGTGCTGCTGCAGCCGCTGGTGGCCACGGTGCCCCTGCAGGTCTTCGCGTGCGAGCTGGCGACGGCCCGCGGCAACGAGGTCGACCAGCCGCGCAACCTGGCGAAGTCGGTGACCGTCGAATGATCGTGGGAGTCGGCATCGACGTCGCCGCGATCGACCGCTTCGAGGCCGCGCTGCGGCGTACGCCGGGGCTGGCCGGCCGCCTGTTCGTCGAGCGCGAGCTGTATCTGCCGAGCGGCGAGCGGCGCGGCGTCGCCTCGCTGGCGGTCCGCTTCGCGGCGAAGGAGGCCCTGGCCAAGGCCCTGGGCGCGCCGGGCGACCTGCTGTGGACGGACGCCGAGGTCACGACGGAGAGCAGCGGTCAGCCGCGGCTGGTCGTGACGGGGACGGTGGCGGCGCGCGCCGAGCAGCTCGGGGTGACGTCGTGGCACGTGTCGCTGAGCCATGACGCGGGGGTCGCTTCCGCTGTGGTGATCGCGGAGAAGTAGGCCCCGGTTCCGCAACGGCTCCCGCCGGGGCCCGGGCCTCCGGCGGGGGGCGTTGCGTGCGGGGCGCGTCCGCGGGTTTCTGCGGGGTGTCCGCGGGGTGTTCGTGCCGTGCGGGGCGCCCGCGGCAGCAGCGGGGCGGGCAGCGCGGAGGGAAAAACCCTTCGGTTCAGCCGAATGGCGTCTTATCGCCCATATCGCTCAGGGCGGTCAGTTTGCCGGCGGTCGCGTCGTCCGCCGGCACGCAGGCGATGAGGCTGAGGTCCGGCGCGTCGGCGGCGTTGAGCTTGACGTAGTCGAAGGAGAGGCGCCCGAGGCGCGGGTGGTCGAACCTGCGCCGGGCGGACCGGAAGTCGGCGACCCCGTGGGCGTCCCACCACGCGCGGAACGCCTCGCTGCCGGCGCGCAGTTCGCGGGTGAGCGCCTCGAAGCGCGGGTCGCCGGCGTTCCGGTCGGCGCTCGCACGGTACTGCTCCAGCAGCGCGCGGGCCTGCACGGTCCAGTCGGTGAGGAGCTCGCGCGCGCGGGGTTCGAGGAAGGTGAACCGCAGGAGGTTGCGATCGGCGGGCGCCCAGCGGGCCGGGTCGCCGAGGAGCCCGGCCTCGGCTCTGTTCCAGGCGGCGAGGTCCCACGTGCGGGTGACCAGGTAGGCGGGGTGGGGGTCGAGGGCGTCGACGAGGCGCTGCAGCGCGGGGGCGGGGTGCGCCTCCGCCGCGGGCGGCTCCGCCGGGGACTCCTCCGCGAGGGCGAACAAGTGCCGCGTCTCGGCGGGGGAGAGGAGCAGCGTCCGGGCGAGGCTCTGCAGCACCTGCCGGCTGACGGTGATGTCCCGTGCCTGCTCCAGCCACGTGTACCAGGTGACGCTGATCCCGGAGAGCTGCGCGACCTCCTCGCGGCGCAGGCCGGGCGTACGGCGGCGGGGGCCGGGGAGGATGCCGGCGTCGCGCGGGGTGACGCGCTCCCGGCGCGACCGGAGGAAGTCGGCGAGGGCGCGGCGGCGGTCCATGGCTCCTGGGGTGGTCGGCGTTCTCCGGCCCGACCAGCATAAGGAGCGGCGCGGCACGACGTTCACCCGTGCTCTGCGGCAGGGCAGTTGGCCTGTCACAGGGCAGGAGTACGGTTTTCCGTGTCACGTCAGAAACGGAGCCGCGTATGCCCCCGCACGTTGACGAACACACCGGCGCGCGTATCGCCCGCGCGCGCAAGGTCCGCCGCCTGACCCAGCGCGAGTTGTCGGACCTGGCCCATGTCTCCTACAGCACGCTGACCAAGGTCGAGCAGGGCGCGCTGCCCGCGAGCCCGTCCGTCATCGGGGCGCTGGCCCGCGCGCTGTCCCTGCCCGTCACCGAACTGACCGGTCAGCCCTACGTGGACGAGCTGCGGGCGGACCAGCTGGACGGCCTGATCCAGCCGATCCGCGAAGCGCTGGACGTCTACGACCTCGGGCCGGACCCGGACGTCGCGCCACGTTCCCCGGCGGAACTGGAGGCCGCCGCCGACGAGCTGTGCGCCCTGGTCCGCGCGACGAACATCAAGCAGGTCGCCTCCGCTCTGCCCGGGCTGATCCACGAGGCCACCACGTCGGCCCATCTGTCCCCCGGCGAGCGCAGCTGGCGCGTCCTGGCGAGCGCGTACCGCACGGCGTACGACGTGACCACGAAGCTCGGCTTCCTCGACCTGTGCACGGTCGCGCTGGACCGGCTGGAGTGGGCCGCGCAGCGGGCCTCGGACCCGGTGCTCGGCGGGATGCGCCAGTACTTGCGGGCGCTGGCCTACCTGCGCGCCAGTGACTACCGCACGGGCAAGCGGCTCGTACGGCTCGGCATGACCACGCTGGCGCAGGCCGATGCGGGGCGCGTGCGCGACGTCGTCACGGGTCAGCTGCACCTGGGCGCCGCCGTGCTCGCGGGCCGCGACAAGGACGAGGACGCCGCCACCGGGCACCTGCGCGAGGCGCGGCGGATCGCGGAGCGCACGGGCGAGGCCGGGAAGGTGCACTGGCTGTCGTTCGGCCCGACCAACGTCGGGGCGCACCACGTGAGCGTCCTCGCCGAGCTGGACCGCTATCCGGAGGCCGTGCGGGCGGCCGAGGAGACGGCGATCCCGGACACCTGGCCGCCGTCCCGCCGGGCCCACCACTACACGGAGGTCGCACGGGCAGAACTGTGGACGGGCCGCACGGACGCAGCCTTCAGAAACCTGCAACTGGCCCGGAAGATCGCGCCGCAGCAGACGCGCTACCACCCGACGGTACGGGAGACGTTCGCGGGCCTGGAGTCGGCGAAGCGGCGGATGCCGGAGTCGTTCAGCAACTACGGGGCGTGGCTGGGCCGGTGACGCGCGGCCAAGCGCTGGCGGGGGAGCTACGAACGGCCCCCGGACCGGGGGCCGTTCGCGGCTTCCTCTGTCGGTGGACAGAGGTACCGTTCTGAGTGTCGAAGTCAGAACGGAGCCAAGTATGCCCGAGTGCACTGACACACACATCGGCGCGCGCATCGCCGAACAGCGCAACATCGCACACCTCACGCAACGAGGTCTGGCCGACAAGGCGCACATCTCGTACAGCCTGCTCAGCAAGGTCGAGAGCGGTCACAAACCCGCCTCGCCCGCCCTTGTCGCGGCGTGCGCCCGCGCACTGGGAATCGAAAGCAGCATCCTCGTCGGACAGCCGTTCACCGCGGAGCAGCGCGAGGACCGGTTCGACGCCCCGATCGCCGCCATCCGGGCCAGCCTGGAAAACTGGGACGTTCCCTTGGACCCGGTCGCGCCGCCGCGCGCGCTGCACGAGATCGCGGCTGATGTGAAGGCTCTCGGCGAGCTCCGCCGTTCGGCCGAGTACCTGAAGACGGCCGACAAGGCACCGGCCCTGATCGACGAGCTGGTGGAAGCGACGCACCGGCACGAGGGCCGCGGGCGTGAGCGCGCGCACAGACTCCTCGCCTACACCTACCGCTGCGTGCACGACGTCGTGTACGGGCTCGGCCACATCGACCTCGGCAGTGCCGTGCTTGCGCGGATGTCCTACAGCGCCGAGCGGTCCGGGGACCCGTACATGGTGGTCCTCACCGCCTACCTGCGTGCGCAGTCCTGCTTCAACACAGGGCGCCATGAGGTCGGGTTCCGCTTGATGGAACGGTCTTTGGCCGATGTGGAGGACGACGTCCGCAGGGGGGACCGGTCGGCGCTGTGCGTACAGGGCAACCTGCGGCTGCGAGCCACCATGCTGGCCGCGCGTCTCAGCCCCGCGAGCAAGTCGCAGGAGGACAGCGCCCGGGCCCAGTGGCAGGAGGCGTGGGAGACCGCTGAGCGGCTGGGCGGCGATACGCAGAACTACGTGATGTCGTTCGGCCCGTCGAACACGCGTATTCACGAGGTGGCGCTGGAGGTTGAACTGGGCCACTACGGGCGTGCCGTGAAGGCGGCCGAGAAAATGCACCTGCCTGACGAGTTCTGTGAGCTGTATCCGGACCGCGTCAGTCACCACTACATCGACGTCAGCCGTGCACAACTGTGGACGGGCGACCGGCAGGGCGCCTTCACGTCACTGCTGAGGGCCCGCTCTGCAGCACCGCAGAAGACGCGCTATCACCCGCAGGCCCGGGAGACGGTGCTGGCGCTCCGCCGGGCGGACAGGTCCAGCAACGAGACGCTCGCCAATTACGTCCGCTGGCTGGGCGTTTAGGACGCTCGCCCGCAAGAGGGCCGGCTTTCACTTTTCGTGAAAGCCGCCCCTCTTCCGCAGCGGCAGGCTGTGGTGCGACGTAGACCCCCGCGACCGATGTGACCGGCCCGGGGGCATGGCCAACGCCACGTAGGAGCGTCGACATGCGCAACCCTATCCGCCGCCTGACCGCCTGGCTGAGGAACGGCCGCGAACCGGCCACCCGCGAACCGGCCGCCCGGAAGCCGGTCACCGGGGAGCCCGCCACCCGGGAGCCGGCCGCCCCGGCCTCCGTGGCCGTCCCCGCGCCGGAGGCGCCCGCAGCGAAGGAGGCCGCCGTGTGCGGCGTTTACGTGTGGGCGACGGCCCACGGGATCGACCTCCGGCCCCGCCACCCCCTGCTCAGCTGCAGGTGCGCCGCAGGAGGAGAGCACTTCGCGCCCGCCGTGGGGACGCTCGTCGTGGACGCCCGGGACGACAGGCCGGCCCGCGTCGTAGCGACGGACGGCCCCCGCCTGCGCCTGCGCCCGCCCGCGGGTGGCCCCGAATGGGACGCGCCCCCGTCCCTGCTCCGCCCCGCCACGGAGGCCGAGCGGCTCCACGCGAAGGTGGCGGAGGCGAACAGGGCGAGCCGCTGGGGAAGCGAGACGTGACCCTGGACGGAGATCGCCCTCGGGGCCGGTGCTGCTGCTAGCGGCTGGTGAAGACGGAGCGCACGTGGCGGCCGTTGAGGGTCAGGACGACGCCGAGCAGGAGCACCCCGCACGCGGCCTGCTCCGCCTTCAGCCAGGCCGGAAACGCCCCGGGCAGCGCGACGATGACGGCGATCGCGATCACCATGGCGGCCGAGGACAGCCGCAGCCGGAGATACGAGCGGCTGTGGCCGCGGGCTGTTCGGGCGGCGAACCAGGCCATGAGCAGCGACGCAGCGACGACGATGCTCGCCCGGGTCCAGACGGCCGCGTTCACGATGTCGTGGTGGTCGCGCAGCAGGACGACGGCGATGAGCGTGCACACGCTGAGGGCGACGTAGCAGCCGATGAGGAGCCGGGCGCTGCGTAACGACCGCTGGACGCGAGGGTGGTTCAGGCCCTCGGCGGAACCTTCGGCGAGCTGGGCCTTGTCCGTTGCCATGGTGATCCTTTCGCTTCCCTGCGGGTCGCTCTCAGGATCCGTTCCGATTGTTGTCCGATCATCGTTCACCCGGACGAGGTGCGGCTCGTCCCGTCTCAGGGACCGGCCCGGGGCGTCCCGTAGTGGATCCCCTGACCCGAAGCGCGCCTGCTACCACGGGCGTTGCAGCGCATCAGCGCATGCCGCAGAGGTTGACGCCGGACATACCCTGCTCGGCTGACGTGCTGCGGGGCGCGGCTGCGTAGTTTCCAGGGGCGGGAAATCCGTAACCCATCAACGGGGGAGACACGCCTGTGAAACTCATCAGCAAACGGGCCGCGCTGGCGGCGGCATCGGCCGCGATCGGCGCCGGCTTGGCGCTCGCGCCCGCGGCCGAGGCCGCGCCGCGGTCGTCGGAGCCGGCAGCGCCGGCGGCACCGGCGGGGGCGCGTGACGGCGGCGTCTGGTACTTCAAGGCCAAGCACAGCAAGAAGTGCATGACGGTGCACGGGGCGAGCACGGCCAGGGGCGCTGCGGTCGACCAGTACGACTGCCTGGGCCGGGCGAACCAGCGGTGGAGGCTGATGTACACCAGCCAGTGGGGGCTCGCCTACGTCGTCTCGGAGAACGGGGGACGCTGCCTGGACGTGCAGGGCGGCGGCAAGAGCAACGGCACGAAGGTCATCACCTGGGACTGCAACGGCCGCGACAACCAGCTCTTCCACGCCCGGAACCTCACCGGCTTCATGGCCTTCAAGCCCAAGCACGCGTCGCAGAAGTGCCTGGACGTCCCGGGCGCGTCCCGGCAGAACAACACGCAGCTGGTCCTGTGGAACTGCAAGAACGTCGCCAACCAGCAGTTCGAGATGGTCCGTGCTTAGGGCCCGGGTCTCCTCGGAGGGGAGGAAGAGCGTGAAGAAGAGCGGGAGTCTCCTGGCCGGCGGCATCCTGGCCGCGACGGTGAGCACGCTGGGGGTGATGGCACCGGTCCCCGCAGCGGCAGCCACGGCCTCACCGGCCATCACCCCGATCCCCGGCGTGCACTACCTCCGGCCGGCCCACGCACCCGGCAAGTGCGTCACCGTGCACGGCTGGGACAACAGCACCAACGCGAAGATCGACCAGTGGACCTGCGGCGGTCAGCAGAACCAGCGCTGGAACTTCATGCCGAACAACTTCCGGTACTGGGTGAAGTCCGAGTCGAGCAACAAGTGCCTCGACGGCCAGGACATCAAGAAGGGCCGCAACGTCATCCAGTGGCCGTGCAAGAACGGGCTGAACCAGTCCTGGTACCCCGTGCTCCGCGGCAACACCTGGGAGATCCACGTGGGCACCATGTGCCTGGACGTGGCAGGCGCCAGTAAGAGCGACGGAGCCCGCCTGATCCTGTGGAAGTGCACGGGCGCCGCCAACCAGCGCTTCTACATGTAGGAACGGGCGGCGAAAAACGGGCGGCGAAAACGGCCGACGTAAGCGGCCGACGCAAGCGGCCCCGTCTTCGGACGGGCCCGCTTCCGGTTCCGCGGGCTGGCGGGCTCGCGGGCTCGCGGGCTAGTCGGTGATGCAGACGTTGCCGGCGGCCTGGTTGAGCAGACCGATGATGTTGATGGGGAAGGAGCACAGCGTCACCGGTACGCGGATCGGGACCTGGATCGTGTTGCCCGTGATGACGCCGGCGGAGTCGGAGGCGCCGCCGGCGGCGACGCTGTCGGCGCTGGCTGTGGCACTGGCGCCCGCGGCGGCGAGGAGCGTGGCGGTGGCGGCCGCGGTGGCGGCCCTGGTGGCGGTGGGGGTCATGGGAGCTCCCGGGGATGGGGGATGTGCGGAGAGAGTCTGGCGCATTTTTTGCACTTTTTGTCTCATTTGGTGCGTGTGCCGCCGCCGAACCGGCGGGTGCGTCAGAACCGGGCAGAAGTCGTGTTGACTCTCCAGCGACCGGAGACTCCAAGGTGAGGGACATGGACGACGACACCCCGTACCCCCCGGATCCCGCGGACTCCCCGGACTCCGCGGACGTGCCGGGCTCCCTGCACTCCATCGGGGAACTGGCCCGGCTGACCGGGCTGACGGTCAGGACGATCAGGTTCTGGTCCGACACGGGCGTGGTGCCGCCGACCGACCGCACACCCGCGGGCTACCGCCTCTACGGCCCCGACGCGCTCACGCGCCTCGGCCTCGTGCGGACGCTGCGCGACCTCGGCGTGGGTCTGCCCGTCATCCGGCAGGTGCTGGAGCGGGAGATCACCGTCGCCGAGGTCGCGGCCGTCCACGCCGAGGCCCTGGACGTGCAGATCCGCACCCTGCGGTTGCGTCAGGCCGTGCTGCGGGCGGTGGCCGGGCGCGGGTCGACACCGGAGGAGATGGAACTCATGCACAAGCTCGCGACCCTGTCCGATCAGGAACGGCGCCGCCTGATCAACGACTTCATCGACAGCGCCTTCGAGGGCCTGGACGCCGACCCCGAGTTCATCGCCTCGATGCGCGGCGGCATGCCCGAGCTGCCGGAGAACCCCTCGCAGGAGCAGCTCGACGCCTGGGTGGAGCTCGCCGAGCTCGTCCAGGACGAGGGGTTCCGCGCCGGGATCCGCCGGGCGGCCGAGGACCAGACGCGCGCCTGGAAGGAGTCCGGGCGGCCCGACGGCGAGCGGACGAAGCTGGCCGCGCAGGCGATCAAGGAGGGGACGGAGGCCGCGCGGCGGGCCGGGATCGCGCCGGACGCGCCCGAGGCCCGGCCCTACGTCGACCGGATGGCCGCCGTCTGCGCGGAGATCTCGGGCCGCGAGGACGGGCCGGAGTTCCGGGCCTGGCTCCTGGAGCGGCTGGAGACCGGCAACGACGCGCGGTACGGCAAGTACTGGCGGCTCGTCGCCGTGATCAACGGCTGGTCGCTGCCGGACATGGAACCGGCGACGGAGTGGTTCACGGCCGCGGTACGGGCGGCGGTACGGGGCTAGGGCCCCGGGGACGGCGGGGGACGACAGGGGACG
>NZ_JBPQTW010000144.1:0-17371 GCF_051386535.1 Streptomyces sp. URMC 127 | reverse complement strand
CCCACCCGGAGCCGTGCTCCCCCCGCACCTCCCCGGCACGGCCGAGCCGCTCGGCGAAGGCGCCGTCAAGCTGATCGTGGCCGGGCCGCAAGCGGACGACACGCTCCGTACTCTCCTCACCGCCCACCCGCCGTGGCACATCCGCTCCGTGACGGAGGCACCGCACCCGTGATGGCCCTCATCCGCTACCAGGCCGCCCTCTTCCTGCGCTCGCACCGCTGGCTGCCCCCGCTGCTGCTGTGGGGCGGTTCCCTGGCCGTCGGCGTGCAGGGCGGCCAGCCGGTCCTGGACTGCGCCGGGTGGGCGGCGGCCACGCTGCTGCCCGTCACCGCCTGGCTGGTCCGCGTCTGCGTGACCGGCGAGCCGCCCGCCGCCCGGGACTGCACCGCCGCCGCTGCCGGGCCCTGGCGCGTGCACCTCGCGGCCGTCGCCGTCGCCCTGGGCGCGGCGCTGCTGCTGGCCGTGGCGGGCAGCGCGTTCGTCGCGGCCGTCGCCGACCCGCACTCCGCCGCCGGGCACGTGCCCGTTCCCCCGGGACCGGCGACGGCCGCGGGGCTGGTGTGCGCGGCGGCCTGCGCGCTGCTCGGCACGGCGGTCGGAGCGCTGTGCAACAGGCCGCTGCTGCGCAGCACCGCCTGGGCCGTGCCGTCGACGCTGGTCGGCGCGTTCGCCGTGCTCTTCGCCGGGGCGTCGCCCGCCAACGCGGCCGTGACCGGCCTGGTCACGGGCTCCCGCACCGGCTCCGTGCACGTGCCGCTGCTGCCGCTCGCCGCGGCGGGCGGCCTGGCGGCCGGAGCCGTCGCGGTGGCCTGCGCGCTCGCGTCGCGGCGCGGTTGAGGCGGCGCGGGCCCCGGCCGTCAGCGCGCGGCGATCAGGTCCGAGACGCGGACCAGCTCGTAACCGCGGGAGCGCAGTTCCGGCACGATGCGCCGGATCGCCTCCTCCGTGGCCGGCGCCGCGCTGTGCGTGCAGTGCATGACCACCACCGAGCCGGGCCTGACCTGGGCCAGGACCTGGTCGGCGACCGGCCCGGACTTCTTCGCGAAGGCGTCGCCGCTCACCACGTCCCACTGCACGGCCGTGACCTTCGCGGGGGCTATCTCGCGCAGGACGGCGTCGTTGTGACACCCGCCGGGGAAGCGGAAGTACGGCACGGTGCGCTCCACTCCGGCCTTCGCGAACGCGGCGGCGGCCCGCTCCACGTCCTGGCGCGCGGAGCCGGGGGCGACGGCCGGCAGGCCGTAGCAGGGCGTGGAGAAGGCGTGGTGGGCGTAGGAGTGGTTGGCGACCTCGAAGAGCGGGTCGCGGCCGATGGACCGGGCCTGGTCCGGGTACTGCTCGGCCCACTTGCCCGTCATGAAGACCGTGGCGGGCACCTTCAGGCGCCGCAGCGTCGAGATGAGCTGCGGGTTGTCGAACCGCTCCCCGCCCGCGGCGCGCTTGTCCTGATCCGCCGTCATATCGGCGTCGAAGGTGAGCGCGACGCGCTTGGCGCCGTCGCGCCTGCCGTGCGAGAAGACGGGGGCGGCCCCGCCGGGGCCCGGGGGCAGCGTGGGGGCGGCCAGGGGCCGCACGGAGGGCGCGGGCGGCGTCCCGGCCGGCGAAGCGGTCCTGGACGGAGGGCTCTTGGGGCGCTCGGCCGCGTCGCTGCCGCCGCCGCACGCGGCGAGGGGCAGGCAGAGCAGCGCGGCGAGGGCGGGCGCGAGGGCGTGACGGGCCGGCCGGCCACGGAGGATGGGGGTGGGAGTCACCACGGCACTGTATGCCCCGGGCCGCCGCGCCCTCGCGCCCGCCGGCGCGCTCAGGCGACGACGACGTTGTGCGCCGGGGTGATGCTGGGCCGCAGGTCGGCGAAGCCGAGGTCGGCGAGGACGGGGCCGAGGGTCTTGGACCAGGCCTCCAGCGCCTCGGGGGACTCCCACACGTCCGTCACCCGCCAGCCGCCGCCCTCCAGGGGGCCGGCGATGTGGGCGATGAGCCCGGCGGCGGGGATGTCGGCGAGGCGGGTGAAGCCCTGCCCGCCGGTGACGCGGCCGACGACCGCCTCGTAGAGGTCCTGTCCCCCGTCGGGGACGTCGAAGGTGACGACGATGGCCATGGGTGCTCCTGGCGGTGGCGGTGGCGGAGAGCCCGGTGCCGGGCCCGTAGCCACCCTCTCCCGGCCGGGCGCCGCGGGGCAGCCCCGCGGCGGCGGCTCGCGGGCGCGTTGGGCGCGGGACCGTAGGCGCTGGCGCGAGGGCGCGCGAGCGGCGGGCTCACCGCTTGTGGAGCGGGCCGGGCGGGCGGCTCCGCTTCCGGCGGCTACCGGTCACGCCGGACCCGCGCCGTGATGGCCCGCTGCCGTCGCTGCGGGGACCCCGCGCCGCCGCGGTGCCTTCTTCCGCCGCAATGGCGCGAAACCACAACGCGGCGGCCCGGCGGTGCCGTACCGCCGGCGACCCGTGGGTTACGGCTCGACCAGCCGCTTCGCGTCGCGCGCGAGGGGCGGGTAGCTTCGCTTCGGGAGCGTTCCGGGTGGGACGGCTGGGCGTTCTCCTGCCGCGGTGCCGCGGTGCCTTCTTCCGCCGCAATGGCGCGAAACCACAACGCGGCGGCCCGGCGGTGCCGCGACCCGTGGGTTACGGCTCGACCAGCCGCTTCGCGTCGCGTGCGAGCGCGGTGAGCCGGGATATCGCCCGGAAGTACTTCTTGCGGTAGCCGCCGGCCAGCATCTCCGCGCTGAACAGCTCGTCGAACGGCCGCCCGGAGGCCAGCACCGGTATCTCGCGGTCGTAGAGCCGGTCGGCCAGGACGACCAGCCGCAGCGCCGTGGACTGGTCCGGCACCGGCGTGACGCCCGTCAGGCACACGGCCCGCACGGAGTCGCACATCGCGCCGTAGCGGCTGGGGTGGACCTTGGAGAGGTGCTCCAGGAGATCGGGGAAGGCGTCGAGCGAGGCGCCCTCGGTGGTTTCAGCCGTACGGGTGACGATGGCGTCGTCGTACGGGGCGGGGGCCTCCGGCAGGCCGCGGTGGCGGTAGTCCTCGCCGTCGATGCGCAGGGGGCGGAAGTGGGCCGAGAGCCCCTGTATCTCGCGCAGGAAGTCCGCCGCGGCGAACCGGCCCTCGCCCAGCTTGCCCGGCAGCGTGTTGGACGTCGCGGCGAGCGCGACGCCCGCCTCGACCAGCTTGCCCAGCAGGGTGGAGACGAGGACGGTGTCGCCCGGGTCGTCGAGCTCGAACTCGTCGATGCACAGGAGGCGGTGGCCGCTGAGGGTCTTGACGGTCTGCTGGAAGCCCAGGGCGCCGACGAGGTTGGTCAGCTCCACGAACGTGCCGAAGGCCTTGAGCTCCGGGGCGGCCGGGGTGGCGTGCCACAGGGAGGCCAGCAGGTGGGTCTTGCCGACGCCGTACCCGCCGTCGAGGTAGACGCCGCGCGGGCCGGCCGCCGCGGCCGGCTTCGCCTCGCGCCGGAACCAGCGCTTGCGGCCCGCGCCCGTGGCGCCCGCGCCGCCGAGGCCCGCCGCGAAGCCGCTGAGGACCTGCACGGCCTCGGCCTGGCTGGGCTGGTCGGCCGCCGGTATGTAGTTGTCGAAGCGGACCGTGCCGAAGCGGGGCGGCGGCACCATCTCGGCGACCAGGCGGTCGGCCGGCACGTGCGGGGCGCGGGAGGTCAGCGCGATCGGGGAGCCGGTGCCGGCGCCGGATATCGGGCCGGAGGCGTCGGCGGAGGCCGACGGGGCCTGTGCGGCTGCCGCGCCGGAAGCGGAGGCGGTGGTGGGTGACACAGCTCTCCAGCCTAGCCGCTGAACGCCGGCTGCCGGCCGCCGGAAGAGCGAGGCATGTCACACTGCGGCCTATGCGACGCCTGTTCCCCGTGCCCCTGCCGTCTCCGTCCGTCCCGGCCGCCCCCTCATCTTGCTCGTCTTCTTCCCCGGAGGGCCGGGCCTCGGCCGCGGAGGACCGGACCTGGGAGCTGGAGGAGCTCGCCGAGGCCTACGCCTACCCGGAGACCGTGGCGGGGACCGGCGGCCGCCCGTGGCTGCGCGCCAACATGGTCTCCTCGCTGGACGGCGCGGCCCACCACGACGGGCGCTCGCAGCCGCTGTCCTCCGCCGCCGACATGCGGATCTTCGGCACCCTGCGCGGCCTCGCGGACGCGGTCGTCGTCGGCGCGGAGACCGTGCGCCAGGAGGGCTACCGGCCCGCCCGCGCCCGCGAGGCGTTCGCGGCGCGCCGGGCGGCGCTCGGCCAGGGGCCCGCGCCGGCGATCGCGATCGTGAGCGCGGCCCTCGACCTGGACTTCACCCTGCCCTTGTTCACCGAGCCGCTGGTGCCGACCATCGTGCTGACGGGCGCGGACGCCCCCGCGGAGCGGGCGGCCGCGGCCCGCGCGGCCGGGGCCGAGGTGCTCGTGGCCGGCGAGGGGCGCCGGGTGGACCCCGCGCGGGTGCCGGAGGTGCTGGCCGGGCGCGGCCTGACCAGGCTGCTCACCGAGGGCGGCCCGCAGCTGCTGGGGCAGTTCGCGGCGGCGGGCGTGCTCGACGAGCTGTGCCTGACGCTCGCGCCGCTGGTCGCCGGCGGTGCGGCGGCCCGGATCGTGAACGGTCCCGGCATGCCCGTGCCGGAACGATTCGTCCTCGCCTCGCTCCTCGAAGAGGGGGGTTTTCTGTTCAGCCGGTACCACAGAATCTGACAATCGGCGGAATATCCCGTTCCGGTTACCCGTCGGTGGGCAGAATTGAGTCGGACGTGCCCGACGGGGCACGTGACCAGAACGGGCGGGCCCAGGGGGGCGCGCGCAGGATGGTTTCTGTTGGCCGTTGGGCCGGTGGCCCACGAAGGAGAAGGGCTCCCACCGTGTTCACGAGCGTATTGATGATCGAGCAGCCGCTGTCCGCCACCGACGTGGACTTCGTCACCACCCTTCACGACGACGATCTGTCCTTCGTGGTCCTCATGCAGCCCAGAGGCGCCGAGGACCGGCTCCTGCGCGCCATCGACGACGTCGCGCTCGGCGAGCTGGAACGGGCGCTGCACGAGGCCGACGAGCCGGAGGGCGAGCAGGCCCTCCGCCCGGCCGCCCTCGCCCTGGAGCACTCGCTGCGCAGCCTCCGGGAGGCGGGCTGCGAGGCGGTGGGCCAGCTCGTCGAGGGCCACCCGCTGGACCTGCTGCGGTCCGTGGTCGAGCAGACCCACGCGGATGAGGTGATCGTGCTGACCGCACCGCACCTGGTGGAGGAGTTCTTCCACCGCGACTGGGCCTCCCGGGCCCGGCACAAGGTCGGCGTGCCCGTCCTCAAGCTCTACGCCCACAACGACGAGGAGGACTACGCCCTCGGGGACGTGGGGGAGGGCTGAGGAGCGGGCCGGCGGGGACGGGCGGAGCGCACGGCGGCCTTGAGCGGTACGGCGGCGGGCCGGCCGTTCTCAGCGCAGCCGCCCGTCGGCCATCGTGAGGACCCGGTCCGCGCGGCCGAGCAGCGCCCGGTCGTGGGTCACCAGCACCGTGGCCGTCCGGTGCGCCCGGGTCACCTCGGCGAGCAGCTCCACGACCCGCTCGCCGCGCTCGTGATCCAGCGCCGACGTGGGCTCGTCCACCAGCAGGACGGACGGGCCGCCGGACAGCGCGCGGGCGATGTTCACCCGCTGCCGCTCGCCGCCGGACAGCTGGTGCGGGCGGCGGCGCCGCTTCGCCGCGTCCAGGCCCACCGACTCCAGCAGCTCCGCCGCCCGCGCCCGCGCGGCCCGCAGGGCCCTGCCCCGTGCGCCGCGCAGATGCCCGACCGCCAGCAGCTGCTCCTCGGCGGTCAGCGACGGCAGCAGGTTCGCCTGCTGGAAGACGATGCCGATGCGCTCCCGGCGCAGCGCCGTCCGCGCCCGGGCGCCCATCGGCCCGGTGTCCTGCCCGGCCACCGTCACGCGGCCCGCGTCCGGGCGCAGCAGCGTGGCCGCCACCGCCAGCAGGCTCGACTTCCCCGAGCCGGAGGGCCCGGCGACCGCGACGAGCTCGCCCGGCGCCACGTCCAGGGACACCGCGTCGAGGGCGGTCAGCGTGCGGTCGCCGTCCGGATAGGTGAGGGTGACGGCGTCCAGCGACAGCGCGGGGGCGGCAGGGGCGGTGGTCATCGGGAGGCTCCCAGGGCGGTCAGCGGGTCGACGGAGGTGATGCGGCGTACGGCGAGGGCGGAGCCGGCCAGGCCCAGCAGCACCATGGCCGCCACGGGCACGGCCACGGTCGCCGCCCCCAGCTCGAACGGCACCGACGCCGAGGCGAGCGCCCCGCCGGCCGTGCCCGCCGCGGCGCCGAGCGCGGACCCGGCGGCCAGCACGACCGCCGCCTGCCCGAGCGCGTCGCGCACGAGGTAGGCGCTGCTCGCGCCCACCGCCTTGAGCACCGCGACGTCGGGCCCGCGCTGCACCGTCCACACCGTGAAGAAGGCGCCGACGACCAGGGCGCTCACGACGAACAGGAAGCCCTGGATCATCCGCAGGGTGCCGTGCTCGGCCGCGTAGCCGTCGATCCCGTCCAGCGCCTCGCCGACGGGGACGGCCTTTGTGGACCGCGCGGCGTCGCCGTCCGGGCGGCCGGTGCCGTCCACGGCGAGGGCGGTCGGCTGCGCCTGGTGGCTCACCCGCTGCCACGCCGCGAGGGTCGTCCACACGGCCGGGGCGTGGCCGTGGCTGCGGTCCTCGGTGATGCCGGAGACGGTCAGCTCCTCGGTGCCGAGGGTGACGCGGTCGCCGGGGCGCAGGCCGGCCTCCCGCGCGAGCCGCTCCCCGACGGCCACCTCGCCGCCGTCCGGCGCGGAGCCGGACACGAGCGCGGGCCGCAGCCGGTCCGGCGTCCCGAACACGCTCACCGACGTCGCCCTGCCGCCCGCCGTCAGCCGCGTCATCGCCACGCCGAACGGCTCCGCGGACCGCACGCCCGCCGCCTCCCGCCAGGCCCGCTGCTGTCCGGCGTCCACCGAGCTGTTGGAGAACGACACCTCCGGCCCTGCGCCTGCGGGCGCGCCGAACACGATCCGGCCGGCCGGCAGGCCCGCCACCGCGGACGACGCCTCCCGCGCCAGGCCGTCGGTCAGGCCGTAGAGGAAGACCACGAGGGTCGTGATGAGCGTGACCACGGCACCCATCAGGGCGAACCGCCCCCGGGCGAAACGAATGTCACGGAGCGCGACGAACAAGGACCCTCAACCTCCGGGCTGCGAACAGGACCCCTCCACCGTCCCGCGCGGACGCCCCGCCGCCATCAGGGCAAGGACTGGTCCGCGGCCCGTCCGTACGGTGCACCCGAAAATCAACCGAACGGTTGAGGGCCGGGGCGGACAGGCCCCCCGCCGCGGGCCCGTACGCTCGATGGGGTGAGCCGAACGCCCCCTTCCGACCCCCGCACCGCGGCCGGACCCGCAGGCGCGCCCGACCGGCCGGTGCGGCGTGCCCCGCACGGGCCGTTCGCGCGCGCCCTGCCCGGGAAGCGTCTGCGCGCCCTGCGCGAAAGGCCCGCACGTGCCGCGCACGGGAGCTCCGCGCACGGGAGTTCCGCCCCGGACGCCGTCGCCGTGCCCCCGCCCGGCTCCGACATGCCCTCCCTGCGCCTCGTCCGCCTCGCGCTGCACGGCTCCTTCTACGTGCTCCTCGCCGTCGCCGCCGCCCCGGCCGCCGCCGGGACCAAGCCGCAGGCGGTCCTGCTCCCCGCCGCCGTGCTCGCCGCCGTCTACGGCCTCGGCGTCGTCCGGCCCACCGCCCGGCGCGGGCTGTGGCTCACCGCCGTCACCGCCCTGTGGCTGCTGCTGCTCGCCATGGACCACGGCTACAGCTACGTCGCCTTCCCGCTGTTCTTCCTCTTCCTGGGCGCCCTGCCCGTCCGCTGGGCCCACCCCGCCATCGCCGCGGCCACCGCCGCCGTCGTGGCCGCCCAGGCCGCCGCGCCCGGCGGGCTCACCGCCGCCAAGGTGATCGGCCCCGCCGCCGGCGCCGCCGTCGCCATCCTGACCGGCTACGGCTACGCCGCGCTCTACCGCGAGAGCCGCAAGCGCCAGCAGCTCATCGACGACCTGCTGCGCACCCGCGACGAGCTCGCCGCCGCCCAGCGCGAGGCCGGCCGGCTCGCCGAGCGCCAGCGGCTCGCCCGCGAGATCCACGACACCCTCGCCCAGGGCCTGTCCAGCATCGTCCTGCTCGCCCGCGCGGCCGAAGCAGCAGAAGCCGCCGGGCCCGCCGCGTCCGGTGACGCCGCGACCGTCCGCGAGCGCATCCGCGAGATCGGGCTGACCGCCTCCGACAACCTCGCCGAGGCCCGCCGCTTCGTCCAGGCCCTCACCCCGCCCGCCCTGGAGGACGCGCCCCTGCCCGAAGCGCTGCGCCGGGTCACCGCGCGCACCGTCCCCGGAGCCGTCTTCCGCCTCGACGGCGACCCCCGCACCCTCCCCATGGAGACCGAGGTCGCCCTGCTGCGCCTCACCCAGGAGGCCCTCGCCAACGTCGCCCGCCACGCGCACGCCGAGCACACCGCCGTCACCCTCGCCTTCCTCGACGGCCAGGTCACCCTCGACGTCTACGACGACGGCGTCGGCTTCGCCCCCGGCGACGGCCCGGCCGACGGCCGCCGGACCTTCGGCCTGCACGGCATGCGCGAGCGCATCGCCGCCCTCGGCGGCACCCTCACCGTCGAGTCCGCGCCCGGCGAGGGCACGGCGATCGCGGCGGTGGTGCCGGTGGGTGACGGGGCCCGGCCCCGGGAGACGTCCGAGGCGACGCACAGGGGCACTTCACCCGGGGACGGCCCGGGGACGTTCTCCCCGCCGCAACGGCGACGGGCCACGACCACGGAGTCCGGCTCCGCCGGACCGGGACACGAGGCGAAGGAAACCGCGGCATGACCGGGCCCGCACATCCCGAAGGCGCCGGCCGCGAGGCCATCCGCGTCCTGATCGTCGACGACCACCCCGTCGTACGGCGCGGCCTGCGCGCCATGGTCGGCGAGCTGCCCGGCGTGGAGGCCGTCGGCGAGGCCGCCGACGGCGCCGCGGCCCTGCGGCTGCTCGACGCCGGCACCCGCCCCGACGTCGTCCTCATGGACCTGCAGATGGGCGACGGCATGCACGGCGTCGAGGCCACCCGCCGCATCACCGCGCTGCCCTCACCGCCCGCCGTCCTCATCCTCACCACCTACAGCACCGACGCCGACATCCTCGCCGCCGTCGAGGCCGGGGCCACCGGCTACCTCCTCAAGGACGCCCCGCCCGAGGAGGTCACCGCCGCCGTCCACGCCGCCGCCCGCGGCGAGACCGTCCTCGCCCCGCCCGTCGCCGCCCGCCTGCTCGGCCGCGTGCGCGCCGGCGGCGGGCCCGCCCTCACCCAGCGGGAGACCGAGATCCTGGGACTGGTGGCCGAGGGCCTGGCCAACAAGCAGATCTCCCGCCGCCTCTTCATCAGCGAGGCGACGGTCAAGACCCACCTCGTCCACATCTACGGAAAGCTGGGCGTCGACAGCCGCACGGGAGCGATCGCGGCGGGCCTGGCGGCGGGGCTGATCCGGGCGGTGTGACGGGGGAGGACGGGACTGTCACCGCGGGGTGCAAGAATCGGTCCCTGAAACCCAGCACGCTGCGACAGGGAGCACCGCACATGGCACCGGCCGTCCCCACGACGATGGACCGACCGCACTTCATCGGCATCGGCGGCGCCGGCATGTCGGGCATCGCGAAGATCCTCGCCCAGCGGGGCGCGCAGGTCGCGGGCAGCGACGCGAAGGAGTCCGCGACGGCCGCGGCCCTGCGCGAGCTGGGCGTCACGGTGCACATCGGCCACGCCGCGGACCACCTGGCGGCCGACGCCACCTGCGTCGTCGTCTCCAGCGCCATCCGCGCGGACAACCCCGAGCTGGCCGCGGCCGCCGAGCGCGGCATCCCCGTCGTGCACCGCTCGGACGCCCTGGCCCGCCTGATGGACGGGCTGCGCCCGATCGCCGTCGCCGGCACGCACGGCAAGACGACCACGACGTCGATGCTCGCCGTCTCCCTGGACACCCTGGAGCTGGACCCGTCGTACGCCATCGGCGGCGACCTGAGCGGTCCCGGCACCAACGCCCGGCACGGCTCGGGCGAGATCTTCGTGGCGGAGGCGGACGAGAGCGACCGCAGCTTCCACAAGTACGCGCCCGAGGTCGCGATCGTCCTCAACGTGGAGCTGGACCACCACGCGAACTACGCGTCGATGGACGAGATCTACGAGTCCTTCGAGACGTTCGTCGGCCGCGTCCGCCCCGGCGGCACGCTGATCGTCGGCGAGCACGCGGGCGCCCGCGAGCTGGCGGCCCGCGTCGCCGGCCGCGAGGGCCTGCGGATCGTCACCGTCGGCGAGGCCGAGGGCTCCGACGTGCGGATCCGCCGGATCACGCCGAAGGGCATGACCAGCGAGGTCGAGGTCGTCCTCGACGGCGCCGAGCTGACCCTGACCGTCTCCGTGCCCGGCCGCCACTACGCGCACAACGCCGTCGCCGCCCTGGCCGCGGGCGTCGCCCTGGGCGTCCCCGCCGAGGAGCTGGCGGGCGCGCTGGCCGCGTACACCGGCGTGGGCCGCCGCCTGCAGCTCAAGGGCGAGGCGGCCGGCGTGCAGGTCATCGACTCGTACGCCCACCACCCCACCGAGATGACCGCCGACCTGGAGGCCATCCGCGGCGCCGCGGCCGGCTCCCGCGTCCTGGTCGTCTTCCAGCCGCACCTGTTCTCCCGCACCCAGGAGCTCGGCAAGGAGATGGGCGAGGCCCTCGCGCTCGCCGACGCCTCCGTGGTCCTGGACATCTACCCGGCCCGCGAGGACCCGGTTCCGGGCGTCACCAGCGCCCTGATCATCGACGCGGCCGTCGCCGCGGGCGCCGTCGTCCGCGCCGAGCACGACATGGCGGCGATCCCGGACGTCATCGCGGGAATGGCCCGCCCCGGCGATCTCGTTCTGACGATGGGCGCGGGAGACGTCACGGACCTCGGTCCGAAGATCCTGGCCCGCCTGGAGAGCTGAGCGAGACACCACGGAGGGCGTACGACATGGCGTACGAGGTCGAGAAGACGGACGAGCAGTGGCGTGCGGAGCTCTCCCCGGCGGAGTACCAGGTGCTCCGCCGGGCCGGCACCGAGCCCGCCTTCCGGGGCGAGTACACCGACACGAAGACCGCGGGCGTCTACTCCTGCCGCGCCTGCGGCGCGGAGCTCTTCCGCTCCACGGAGAAGTTCGAGAGCCACTGCGGCTGGCCGAGCTTCTACGACCCGAAGGACTCCGCGGCCGTCGAGCTCGTCGAGGACCGCTCGCACGGCATGGTCCGCACCGAGGTCCGCTGCGCCCGCTGCGGCTCCCACCTGGGCCACGTCTTCGAGGGCGAGGGCTACCCCACGCCCACGGACCAGCGGTACTGCATCAACTCCATCGCCCTGCGCCTGGTGCCGGCGGAGGGCTGAGGCCGGCTCACTTGTGCCCGGCGAGGCCCTTCTTGAGGTCGTCGTAGTTCATGACGGGCAGCAGCTCGACGTCGGCCTCCATTTCGACCAGGAGGGACTCCAGCGTGGCCGGTATCTGCGAGGAGTCCTCCATGTCGAAGACGAGGGTGCAGGTGCGGCCGCCGTCCATGGGGCCGAAGTAGGCGGCTTCGGGCTTGGTCCGGTCCATCAGGTCCTGTACGAACTTCGCCAGCTCGCCACGCTTGTAGACCTCGTTCGAGGCGTGGGTGTCCAGCCGGGCCCTGAGCATCATGCGCATGACTCATCGTCCCCTCGGGGCGGCGCACCGCACCCGGCGCTCCGGCTGTGCGCTCACTGAGGCACGGCTGCGCTCGTTCTCAGCGTCCCTCCGGGGCGGGGCCCTCGCAACGCAGCACGGCTGCCGACTCCGGGGGGAGGTGCAGGACGCCGTCGGGGCCGGGCAGGCCGACGGGGTGCCAGGCGGCCAGGACCTCGGACGGCCGGGGGCTGCCCAGGGGCAGGGCGACCGGGGCGGACGTGGGGTTGACGGCCGTGCACAGGGTGCCGCGGCGCAGGACGGCCGTGCCGCCGGGGCCCACCGCGGCGGTCGTGGCGGCGAGCGGTCCCGGGTCCGGTTCGGCGCGGCGGAGGACGATCAGGCGGCGGTGCCAGGACAGCAGGGCGCGGTGCGGCTCGCGCTCGGGCTCGCTCCAGTCCAGGCAGGAGCGGGCGCGGGTGGCCGGGTCCTGCGGGTCGGGGATCTCCTCGGCGGCCCAGCCGTGCGCGGCGAACTCGCGCCGGCGGCCGGTGCGGACCGCCTCGGCCAGCTGCGGGTCCGTGTGGTCGGTGAAGAACTGCCAGGGCGTGCGGGCGCCCCACTCCTCGCCCATGAACAGCATGGGCGTGAAGGGCCCGCCCAGGACGAGCGCGGCGGCGCAGGCCAGCAGCCCGGGGGAGAGGCGGGCGGCGAGCCGGTCGCCCTGGGCGCGGTTGCCGATCTGGTCGTGGTTCTGCGCGTAGCCGACGAGCCGGTGCGCGGGGGTGGCCGCCGGGTCGAGGGGGCGGCCCCACGGGCGGCCGCGGAACGAGGAGTGCGTGCCGTCGTGGAAGAAGCCGCCCCGCAGCGTCTTGGCGAGCGCCGCGGCCGGGTCAGCGGCGAAGTCGGCGTAGTAGCCCTGGGACTCGCCGGTCAGGGCGGTGTGCAGGGCGTGATGGAAGTCGTCGTTCCACTGCGCGTGCAGGCCCAGGCCCCCGGCCCGGCGCGGCGTCACCGTGGCCGGGTCGTTGCGGTCGGACTCGGCGATGAGGAACAGCGGCCTGCCCAGCCGCGCGGCCAGCGCGTCGACGGCGCCCGACAGCTCGGCCAGGAAGTGCTTGGGGCGGTTGTCGGCGAGGGCGTGGACCGCGTCCAGCCGCAGCCCGTCCAGCCGGTAGTCGCGCAGCCAGGCCAGCGCACTGCCCGTCAGATAGGCCCGCACCTCGTCGGATCCGGGGGCGTCGAGGTTGACGGCCGCGCCCCACGGCGTGTGGTGGGTGTCGGTGAAGTACGGCCCGAAGGCGGGCAGGTGGTTGCCGGAGGGCCCGAGGTGGTTGTGCACCACGTCCAGGACGACGCCCAGCCCGAGCGCGTGGGCGGCGTCAACAAAGCGGGCCAGGCCCGCGGGCCCGCCGTAGGGCTCGTGCACGGCCCACAGCGACACGCCCTCGTAGCCCCAGCCGTGCGTGCCCGGGAACGGGCACACGGGCATCAGCTCCACGTGCGTGACGCCCAGTTCCGCGAGGTGCGGCAGGCGCGCGGCCGCGGCGTCGAAGGTGCCCTCGCGGGTGTACGTGCCCACGTGCAGCTCGTAGAGGACGGCCCCCGGCAGCCCGCGCCCCGGCCACGGATGCCGCCAGGGGATGCGGCCGGGCTCGGTGACGGCGGAGAGGCCGTCGGGCCCGTCGGGCTGCCGGCGCGAGCGCGGATCGGGCCGTACGGGCCCGCCGTCGAGGGCGAAGCCGTAGCGGGTGCCCTCCCCGCCGGGCGCCTCCCGCCGCCACCAGCCGGCCCGCGCCGGGTCCGGCTCCATCGCGTACGCCTGCCCGCCGGCCTGCAGCGTCACCTGCCCGGCCCGCGGCGCCCATACCTCGAACAGCACGGTGGCTCCTCTCGACGGGGGGAGTCTCCCCAGCCCCGCCCCGTCCCGTAACCCGGGTCTCCGCCCCCGGCTCCCCCGTCCGCCCCGGGAGACGGTGAAAGGGCGGGACCGGGGCACACGCCCTACGACGTCGGCACGAGGTCTATGCGCTCCTGGGTGACGGGATAGCCCGCCTTCTCAAAGGTCGCCGCCATCGGGGTGTTGCCCTTGTCCGTCGCGGCAGCGATCCTCGTGGCGCCCTCGGCCACCAGGTCGTGCGTGCACTCCACGAGCAGGTCGTAGGCGTAGCCGTGGCCGCGCTGCCCGGGGACGACGCCGATGTAGCCCACGCACGGCCCGGCCGGGTTGTGCGCGGGGATGTGGATGCCGACGAGCTCGCCGCCGGGCGTGCGGGCGAGCTTCCACCAGGCGCGCGGCGACGGCAGCCAGCCGAGGAACTCCATCGCGTCGTCGACGGCCGCCTCCAGGCCGAGTCCGGCGACGTTGCGGGCGTCGTGGGCGTCGAGCGTGCCGTGCATGGTGCGGCCGAGCACGTCGCGGATGACGGCGTCGTCGGGCTCGGGCCGGCAGACCAGCCGCCCCGTGCGCTCCGGCAGCGGGCAGCCGGTCGTCCACTCGTAGCGGAAGCGCTCGACGAGGACCCGCATCCCGGCGGCCTCGGCGGCCGCGACGCGGGCCTCGACGGCGGCGCGCGCGTCCGGCAGCTCGCGCCAGCCGGGCGGGGCGATGAGGCAGTACTCCGACCGCAGGGGCGCGGTGCGCAGCAGCCGGACGGCCGCCTCCGCCTCGCCGTCGGCGAAGTCGAACCAGTCGAGGGCCTTGGGCGTCTCGTCGCCGGGCCCGCCCCACCAGGCGGCGCGGGCCACGACCTTGCCGTCGCGCAGCGCCACCCAGGTCCAGTCGGGCCGGTACTCCCCGCCCTCGTGGACGGGCACGTAGGTGTGGCCGAAGGCGCCTCTGCCGACGAGGGCGGGGGCGGGAGCGGCGGCGTCGAAGGAGGTGAAGAGATCGGTGTCGTGTTCGGTGAGGGCGCGGACGACCAGGTCGGTCATGGGGTCCTTCCGGAAGGGAATCGTTGGGCAGAGGGTGCGCGGAGCCGGGCCCGGCCGTCCACCGATTTCTTCGCGGACCGCTCGCTGCGCGCGCCTCACACCTGGTGGAGCCCGCGCCCCGCCAGCGACAGCATCACCTCGCCCACCGCCTCCGACAGCGTCGGGTGCGGGTGGACGTGCTGGGCGACGTCCGTGGCCTCCGCGTCCCAGCCGACGGCCAGCTGGCTCTCCGCGATCATCTCCGAGACGTGCGGGCCGACCAGGTGGACGCCGAGCAGCCGGCCGCCGCCCTTCTCGGCGACGGCCTTCACCACGCCGCCCTGCCCGTGCACCATGCCCTTGGCGACGGCCGTCAGCGGCATCGAGTTGACCTCGACGCCGAAGCCGCGCTCGCGCGCACCGGCCTCCGTCAGGCCCACCGAGGCCGTCTGCGGGCTGGAGTACGTCACGCGCGGTACGGCGGCGTAGTCGACCGGCCGCGGCGCCCGCCCCGCCAGGGCCTCGGCGACCAGCAGCCCCTCGGCGAAGGAGGCGTGGGCCAGGCCGGGGGAGGGCGGCGGCAGCAGGTCGCCCACCACGTGGACGCCCGGCACCGCCGTCTCCAGGCGTGACCAGTCGGCCGGCGGGACGAAGCCGCGGGCGTCGCCGGCGAGCCCCGCCGCGGCGAGGCCGAGGCCGTCGGTGACCGGGACCCGGCCCACGGCCACCAGCAGCCGCTCCGCCGAGACGGTGCGCACCTCCCCCTTGGCGGTACGGAGCACGGCCCGCACTCCGCTCTCGTGGACGACGGCCTCCTCCAGCCGCGCCCCCGTCTGCACGTCGATGCCGCGCTTCTTCAGGCCCCGCGTCAGATACCGGCTCACGTCGGCGTCCTCCAGCGGCAGCAGCCGGTCCGCCGCCTCCACGAGCGTCACCTCGGCGCCCATGGAGCGGTGCAGGGAGGCGTACTCGACGCCGATGGCGCCGCCGCCCAGCACCAGCACCGAACCCGGCAGCCCCGGCGCGAACAGCGCGTCGTCGCTGGTCACCACGCGCACGCCGTCGGGCTCCAGGCCGGGCAGCGTACGCGGCCGGGACCCGGTCGCGAGCACCACGCCCCGGCGGGCCGTCCACCGCGCCCCCGCCTCCGCACCCGAGTCGATGCGTATGCTCCGTGCGCCCGTCAGCGACGCCGAACCCCGCACCACGCGCACGCCGGCCTGCGCCAGATGTCCCTCCACGCCCCGGTGGTTGCGGGAGACGATGTCGTCACGGGTCGCGGTCAGCGCGGACCAGTCGACCGACTCCAGCGTCGCCTTCACCCCCCACCGCTCGCGCGCCTCCGCGATGCCGTCCACGAGCTCCGCCGCGTGCAGCATCGCCTTGCTGGGTATGCAGCCGCGGTGCAGACAGGTTCCGCCCACGAGCTCGCGCTCCGCGAGGACCACGCCGAGGCCCAGGGCGGCGGCCCGCAGAGCGGTGCTGTAGCCGCCGGTGCCGCCGCCGATCACGATCACGTCTGTTTCGAGTGTTTCGAGCAAGCCTGTTTCGCGCATGGCTTCACCCTGCGCCGTCCGCGATCATGAGTCCAACGCAATGTTTCGATGGAACCCATGACCTGGGTTCATAAGACCTCAGGGGGCCGGGCATGAGCCTGCGGCAGATGGAGTACCTCGTCGCCGTCGTCGAGGAGGAGTCCTTCACCCGCGCCGCGGAACTGCTCAACGTCACCCAGTCCGCGCTCTCCCACCAGATCAAGGCCCTGGAGCGGGAGGTCGGCGGCCCGCTGCTGGAACGCCGCCCGCGCGGCATCGGCCTCACCCCGATGGGCCGCGCCTTCCTCCCGCACGCCGAACTCGCCGTCCGCAGCGCCGTACAGGCACACCGGGCGGCGAAGGCCGCGGCCGGGGCGGCCGGCGGCGAACTGCACATCGCCTCACTCCACGCCCTCGCGGTCGGCGTGCTGCCGCCCGTCTTCGCCCGCTGGCGCCGCGCCTTCCCCGCCGTCCGCCTCCACCTGCACGAGTACGCGACCACGGAGGAACTGCGCGACCACATGGAGCGCGGGGTCGCCGACGTCGCCGTCGGCCCCCGCCCGGAGGGCTGGCAGGGCCCCGTCGTCTCCCTCGGCGACGAGGAGATCATGCTGATCACCTCGGCCGGTGACCCGCTCGCCGCCCGCACGGGCCCGGTCAAGCTGCCCGAGCTGGCCGACCGCGACTGGGTGCGCTGCGCCCTCGAACCGGTCGTGGAGGGCAAGCGCTGGCTGGACTGGGTCTGCGAACAGGGCGGCTTCAGCCCCCGTACGGCCGTCTGGACGGAGCACTCCTCCACCGCCGTGCGGATGGCGGTGAGCGGGCTGGGCCTGGTCGCCGCGCCCGTCCACATGGCACGCGACGTGCCCGGCGCCGTGGCCGTCCCCGTCGACCGCCCGTGGCGCCGCGAACAGACCGCGTTCACCCGCGTCCCCCTGACGGGCATCACGGCGGCGTTCGTAGAACTGTGCGGGGAGCTGGCGTTTCCGGGACCGGTGCGGTCGGCTCACCCGGCTCCGTGAGGACCACGCCCCGATAGGGGCGCGGGGAACTGCGCGACCAGCCACATACGGCCCGCAGCCGACAACGCATCCGGCGGAGTCAGCACCGTACGAGCAACGCCACCGGATACCGTTCCAGCAACGCGCCCAGCACGGCCCGTCCCTCGAAGGACGCCCCCGTCAGCACACAACGCCACCGCCCGCCGGGCAGCCCCAGCACCGTCCCTG
>NZ_JBPQTW010000143.1:0-17391 GCF_051386535.1 Streptomyces sp. URMC 127 | reverse complement strand
CTCGGGGGCCCTGAGGCAGGGGTCCCTGAAGCCGGGCCCCCGAGGCCGGGGCCCCTGAAGCCGGGGCCCCGTGCCCGTGAAGCCCCCGCTCTGACAGGCTGCGGGCATGGAGCCGACACCGACGCCGACACCGACACCGACACCGACACTGCAGCTGACGATCGACTGCGCGGACCCGCGCAGGATGGTGGACTTCTGGACGCAGGCGCTGGGGTACGTCCCCGAGCCGCCGCCGGAGGGCCACACCACATGGCGGGACTACTGGTCGGCCACAGGCGTGCCGGAGGAAGAACTGCCGGACGGCGCCGGGGAGACCCCCGAGTCGATCGTCGACCCGGCGGGGCGCGGGCCGCGGGTGTGGTTCCAGCAGGTCCCGGAGCCCAAGACCGCCAAGAACCGCGTCCACCTCGACCTCAAGGTGGGCGGCGGCCGCGACGTCCCGCTGGCGACCCGTACGGTACGGGTCACGGTGGCGGTCGACCGGCTGACGGCGGCGGGGGCGACGGTGATACGGGTGATGGACGAGCCGGGGGCGGACTACTACGGCGTCGTCCTGCAGGACCCGGAGGGCAACGAATTCTGCGTGGCATGAGCACGGCCGCGGCTGGCATGCTCGCCGCATGAGCACACCGCCCGACGGCCTGCCCGTCTACCGCGTCCTGACCGGCCCCGACGACTCCGCGTTCTGCCACCGCGTGAGCGAGGCCCTGGCCCTGGGATACCGGCTCCACGAGGGCCCTTCGGTGACGTTCAACGGAGAACGCGTCATCGTCGCCCAGGCCGTCATCTGGGGCGGGGAGGGGTAGCGACCGGGCAAATCCCGGCCGCCAGGGGTCGACGGGGCGGACGCGGGAATGCACGACGTGAGGGGCCCGTAGCCGCAACCGGGTCGCGGCCCGGCCCGACGCCCGTACCCCTCGCCGCACAGCCCGCGCTCGCCCGCCCCTCCCGGAGGTGCCATGCGCCCGCTCCTCGCCCGCCGCACCCGCCGGCGGCTGGCCGCCGATGCCGCGCTGCTCGTCGTCGTCGCGGCCTTCGCCCTGCCGCTCGTCTGGCTGCTGCTCGCGTCCGTGGACGCCGGGGCGGGGCTTGCCGTTCAGGTGCCGGAGAGGGCGACGGCGGAGAACTTCTCCGCGGTGCTGACGGACGAGATCACCTTCACGCCCATGCTCAACAGCCTGCTGCTGTGCGGGGGCGCGACCGCCGTGACGATCGTGTGCGCGGCGCTCGCGGCGTACCCGCTGTCGCGCTTCCGGTCCCGGCTGAACCGGCCGTACCTGCTGGGGGTGCTGTTCACCACCTGCCTGCCGGTCACGGCGATCATGGTGCCGGTCTACGGGCTCTTCGTACGCGTCGACCTCGTGGACACCCTGTACGGCACGGCGCTCTTCATGGCCGCCGCCCAGCTTCCCTTCGCCATCTGGCTCATGAAGAACTTCATGGACGACATCCCACCCGTGCTGGAGGAAGCGGCCTGGACGGACGGCGCGAGCCGCATGCAGGCGCTGGTACGGGTGATCCTGCCGCTGATGGGGCCGGGCGTCGGAGTCGTCGCGATCTACTGCTTCGCCCTGTCGTGGGGCAACTTCTTCGTCCCCTTCATGCTGCTGCTCTCCCCCGACCGGCTCCCGGCGTCCGTCAGCGTCTTCACGTTCTTCGGCAACTTCGGGCAGGTGGCGTACGGGCAGCTCGCGGCGTTCTCGATCCTGTACTCGACGCCGGTCGTCCTGCTGTACGCGCTGATCGCCCGGCGGGTGGGGGGCGGCTTCGCGCTGGGCGCGGCGGTCAAGGGCTGAGCGCGCTGCCGCTTCGTGCGGGCGGCCGTTACCTCACCATTCGCCGGGAGTTGTTCCCTGGGAATGGTGATGGCCGGGCGACAGGGAGGTGCCGGTGCTGACGGAAGCGCTGGAAGGTCTGGCAGCGGCGGGCGGGAGCGCGTTAGTGGGCGCGGCGGCGACGGACGCCTGGCAGACGGTGCGGACGGGCGCCGCACGCCTGCTCGGCCGCGGGGACGACCGCCAGGAGCGGTACGCGATCGAGCGGCTCGACCGGACCGCCGCCGAGATCGAACGGGCCACGGACGAGGACCGGCAGCAGTTGCGCGACAAGCTGCGGACGCGCTGGACCGGTCAGCTGGAGATGCTCCTCGAAGAGCACCCCGAGGCGGCGGACGAGCTCCGCGAACTGATCGAACGCGTACGGGCCGAGGTGCCGGCGGCGCGGGAGTCGTGGGTGCAGAACAACACAGCCGAGGCGGGCGGGATCCAGTACATCACCCAGGGCGGCGACATCAACGTCGGCCACGGCCGGGCCGGTGCCTGAGGCCCGGAATGAGCGAGCAGCGCAACACGGCGCGCGAGAGCGGCGTCCAGTACATCACCAGCACCGGTGACATCAACGTCTATCCGCCGCGGGGCGGAGGCGGACGGTTCACGAAACGGCGGGTCCTGCCGGCGGCCGGTGCGATCGTCGCGGCCGCGGCCACGGCGGTCGCTCTGGCCTTGCTGCCGTCGTCGCCGCCGGCGGCCGGGGGCTCTGCGCGTCCCGCCGCGGGGGCGCCCGCGCGCTCGGGTTCGCCTTCGGCCTCCGTGTCCCCCAGGACGCCGGCGGACAGCCGGGCCTCGGCCGCACCGGAACGGCCCGAGTCGGCGGCCGCGGCTGCCCCGAGCGCGGTCCGGGCCCCAGCCCGGGAGGCGGCGACTCACGAGGCCCGGCCGGCCCCGCGCCCCACGTCCTGGAGCGACTCCTACGCGGACGGCACGGTGTGCGCGGGCGGGAACCGCTGGACGCCGGTGCCGGGGATGACGGGTGTCGACTTCCAGCCGTGCACGTACGCGAAGAGCTACTCGGGCAAGGCGCTCTTCGGCGTCAAAGTGCGCAACAGCAGCCCGCGGCAGGTGGCGGTCGCCGGGTGGGTCGGCTACCGGATGTCCGAACAGGAACATGACTGCTCGCCGCCGTTCCTTCAGAACCCGGTCGTGATCGACCCGGGGAAGACCTGGTCCAGCCAGCTCACGAAGTGCATCGCGACCATAGAGGGAGCGCACCGCGTCCAGGCCCGTGCGGGGGTCTCGGAGGAGGGCGGAAGTCCCCGGTCTTCGCGGCTTGAGTATTCGCGCGGGGTCGACATCCTCGCAGACGGCCGAGCGGTCCCCGTCCCGTACCGCGGATGAATTCCGCCCTCGTCAGTCTCTGGTTGCACCCTCCGGCCACAGAACACGGACCGGCACGCCCGTACGCCGGGCGTAGGCGACGACATCGGCCGTTCCCCCGTACCCACGTGCGGGCTGGCCGTCCCACACGGCGAACACCTCATCAACCAGGCCCACGAGCAGCTCACTGCCCGCCATGTGAGCTTGCGAGTCCGACTCGGCGAGCCCCGTGCGGTGCACGTCCGAGGCCCTGCGGAGAAGGTGATCGTAGACCTCGTGGTGCCAGCCGGGCAGGCCGTCCCGGTATGCCTCCGCGGGGACGACGACTTCGAGCCGACCGCCGTGGTCGAGCACGGCCTGAGCGAACCAGGCGTCGGGACCGTCGGCGATGCAGCTCACCCCCACGAGGTCACTGGTCGTGCAGCCTTTCACGGCCTCCACGAGCGCCTGCCGTACGCGCCCTTCGACGTGGCCGGGCAAGCCCCGGTGTCCAGTGATCCCGATCCGCATGACTCTCCTTGCTCACAGGTCGAGCTCCACCAGCCCCGGGGCGGGCAGGAGCGCGGGCTCGCTCTCGCTCCGGCGCCTCAGGGCCGGAAGCCACCGTCGCGCACTGCGGCCACGAAGGAGAACCACGCGCCCGGCGCGAACGTCAACGCCGGGCCGCCGGGTATCTTCGAGTCCCGTACCGGCACGATTCTGTGGGCGGTTGCGAGCGCGGGGGCCCATTCGACACAGCCGCCACCCCCGCCGTTGCTATAGCTGGACTTGAACCATTCCGCGCCGGAGAGGTCCAGGGTGGGACTCATGTCGGTAGTGCCTCCATCGCTTCTTTGAAGAGTTCCGCCGTCTGGGCCGGTGACAGTGCGTAGGACTTAACGCGATCGTAGGCCCGCTCTCGGGCGCGCACAGCCTGCGGATCTTCAAAGAGCGTGCCCGAGTCGATGCTCTCCTCGTAGGCGAACGCAGACCGGTCATCCATCGCCAGCAACGTCAATGCCCCGCCCAGTAGTCCATGTTCCCCATGGGCGAATGGGAGAACCTGGACAACGGTTGTGGGGGTGTCTACGAGGCCGATCAGAACGCCCAGCTGTTCGCGCATGACAGCCGGTCCGCCAATGGCGCGTCGGATCACCGCCTCATCCAGCACCATCGTAAGATCCGGCGGTGCTTCCGCCCTCAGCAGCATCTGTCGGCTCAGCCGAGCCGACACCATCTCGTCGATCGCTTCCGACGAGGCCATCGGGTTGCTGATTCGGAAAAGTGCCCGCGCATAGCCCTCCGTCTGCACCAAGCCCGGCACGATGTGACCGGCGTACTCGTGGATCACCCGAGCCTGAGCTTCGAGCTCCATGCGTCGGCGGTACTTGTCCGGATGAACCTCGTGCCGCGCGATCGCGTAGAGCCGCGCAAAGTGCTCACCCGTGCCGAAGACCTCGTCCAGCCTCCCCGGCAGGTCCGGCGGCGGTACGTGTTCGGCCGTCTCGATGCGGGCCAGGTGGCTGCGGCTGTAGCGGACGACCTCGGCGAGTTTCTCCAGCGTCATGCCCGCCTCCTCCCGCCGGTGTCTGAGGTCGGCGCCGAAGAGGTGGCGGGCGGACCGGTCCGGTGTCAGCTTCCGTGGGGGTCGCGCCATCCCGGCAACTCCTTTTCTCAAGCACCCGGTTGGGAATTGAACCTCTGGCCGAGCGTACGTACGGCCCGCGACGCTGGACTCGCAGACAAGGAGCGCCCCCCACCAAGGGGTGAATGTGACGGAGGCAAGTCGCGTGAGCGGACAGCAGCAGGTAGAGCACGGCGTGGCGCCGGTAGAGTCGTCGTCGGCGCGCCCCGACATGTCGAAGTGGTGCCTGCGGTGCGCCGAGCTGCGGCTGCGTTTCCACGGCGCCGTGCGTCTCGGCCGCCCCGCGGACGCCGTCGCGCTGAACGCCGAGTTCGCGCGGCACCAGCAGCTGGTGCACTCGTGACGGCCGCGGCCCCGTGCGCCCACCCCGCCGGCTCGAGCCGCTCCCCCGGCGTCGAACGGTGCGCCCTGTGCGGCATCGAGCGGCATACGACGTACGCGGCGCTGCGGATGCCCGTGCCCGAGAGGGCGCCCGGCCCGGCGTGGGGCTGGGGCTGCCCCCGGCTCGGGGCGCCCGGCGCGCGGCCGTAAGGGGCGGCCGCACACGCGAAGACCCCGCCGTCCGTCCGCGAGACGGCGGGGCGCCCCCGCGACGGGACCGGCCCTGGATGTCCCCCGTGAACCCAGGGCCGTACCCGCTCATTTCCCCCCGGGCGGGGCCCTGTCCCGAAACAGCTGTGGGGACCGGCCCTCGCCTTGACTGCGGACAGGGGCAACGGTACTAACGGGGCCATCCACCGGCTACTCGCCGAACGCGGCTCCTGTCCCCGATACGCGGACATCCGAGGGAAGCCTGATGACCGAACCACGGGTGGGCCCCGACGCCCCCGGCAACATGCGCACGCTCGTCCTCTCCAACGACCTCGACGAGACAAGGGAGATCATCAGCTCTGCCTACAGTCCGTACCAGCTCAGCGTGCTGGGCGACCCGAAGGAGTTCTCCGCGTGGTACGCGGAGGGCGGCTTCCCGGGGGTCACCGTGTCCGGCCTGCAGTACGGCGCGGAGACGCTCGTCGCGCCGCAGCCCCTCGACTCGTACCTGCTGGTCTGCCAGCTGGTACGGGGCCGGGTGCGGGTGATGTCGCCCGGCCGGGAGGAGCGGGTCGTCGGGCCGGGGCAGACGTACGTGCTCGACCCGTACCGCTCCTTTCAAGTGCACTGGTCGCCCGGCGCCCGCATGACGACGCTCCGGCTCGACCGGGAGACCGTGGAGGCCGCGGCCGCCGACGCGCTGGGCGTCGAGGGGCCGTTACGGGCCCGCTTCTCGCTCAACGGCACGATTTCCGCGGCCGCTGCCCGCAGCTGGGCCGGGATCTCGGCCGCCGTGCACCGGGAGGTGCTCGGCGAGGGCGTGGCGCGCAGCAGCCCGCTCGTGGCCGGGCACCTGACGCAGTCCACGGCGGCGATCCTCATGCAGACCCACGAGCTGATCACGCAGGGCGTGGACGCGCAGCGGCCGGGCGAGGTCGCGCACCCGGCCGTGCGGCGGGCGATGGCGCTGGCGGAGGAGCGCGCGGACCAGCCGCTGACGCTGGCGGATCTCGCCGCCGCGGCCCGGGTGAGCCCGCGGGCGCTGCAGGAGGCGTTCCGCCGGCACGTGGACAACACGCCGCTGGGCTATCTGCGCGAGGTCCGGCTGGGCCGGGTGCACCAGGAGCTGTCGGCGGCGCGCGGGGACGGCGACGTGACCGTGGCCGAGGTCGCCTACCGTTGGGGGTTCAACAACCTCGGCCGCTTCGCCGGGTACTACCAGAAGCGTTACGGGCGCCCGCCGTCCCGCACGCTGCGCGGATAGCTCCGGACACTCCGGGATCCGCATGGGTCCAAAGGAGGAGCGTGTCCGTCTGAGGGACTACGCGGGCACCCTCCCGTCGGCCTTCCGGGCGTACGGACTTTCCGGCCGTACGGCTGACGCTCGGCGCGGGCCGCGCGCCGAGAATTGGAGGAGTTGATTCCGGCCATTGCGCCCCAGTCGTTCCCAGGACGTTCCCGGGACATTCCCGGGGGATTCCCCGGCGCGGTGCGCGGGCCGGACGCCCCTTCCCCTACCTCCCGGAGGAGTCCCGTGTCCCACGCGGCTGCCTTTCCCGCCCCCGCCCGCCCGCTCGGACGCACGCCCGTCGCCGCCCGCGCCACCGGCCTCAGCAAGGTCTACGGGCAGGGCGACACCCGCGTGACGGCTCTGGACGCGGTCTCCGTGGAGTTCCGCCGCGCCGAGTTCACGGCGATCATGGGGCCGTCGGGCTCCGGCAAGTCGACGCTGATGCACTGCATGGCGGGCCTGGACACGGTCTCCTCCGGCTCGGCCCTGATCGGCGACACCGAGCTGAGCACGCTGAACGACAAGAGCCTCACGCGGCTGCGCCGGGACAAGATCGGTTTCGTCTTCCAGGCGTTCAACCTCCTGCCGACCCTGACGGCCCTGGAGAACATCACGCTCCCCATGGACATCGCGGGCCGCAAGCCGGACGCCGAGTGGCTGGACATGGTCGTGAGCACGGTCGGCCTCTCCGGCCGCCTCTCGCACCGGCCGAGCCAGCTCTCGGGCGGTCAGCAGCAGCGCGTGGCCGTGGCCCGGGCGCTCACCGCCAAGCCCGAGATCATCTTCGCGGACGAGCCGACCGGCAACCTCGACTCCCGCTCCGGCGCCGAACTCCTGGGCTTCCTGCGCGAGTCCGTCCAGGCCCTGCAGCAGACGATCGTCATGGTCACGCACGACCCCGTGGCCGCCTCGTACGCGGACCGCGTCGTGTTCCTCGCCGACGGCCGGATCGTGGACGAGATGCGTGAGCCGACGGCGGACGCGGTCCTGGACCGCATGAAGCGGTTCGACGCCAAGGGCCGTACGAGCTGACGCCCGGGCGGTCACGACGCCCCGCCCCAACCCACGGCGCCCCGCCGTCCATGACGCCCGCCGGCCACGACACCCTCCCCCAGGACTGACGCCACCACCATGTTCCGTACCGCCCTGCGCAACCTCCTCGCGCACAAAACCAGGCTGATGATGACCGCCCTCGCGGTCCTCCTCGGCACGGCCTTCGTCTCCGGCACCCTGATCTTCAGCGACTCCGTCGGCAGCGCCTTCCGCAACAAGATGTCCCGGAGCCTGGACGACGTCGCCGTCTCCGTGACCGCGGGCGGCCGCCCCAGCACCGACCCCGCCGACCGGCAGGGGAAGCTCGACGACCGCGCCGTCGGCGCCGTCCGCGCCCTGCCCGGCGTGGCCGCCGTCCGGCCGTCCGTCGAGGGCGTCGCGATGATCGCCGACAAGCACAACAACCCCACCGGCGGCGAGTGGGGCAGCGCCGGCGCCAACTACGTACCCGGCAAGGACGGCAAGGACAGCCGCTACCCGCTGGTCAAGGGCCGTGCTCCCGCCACGGCGGGCGAGATCGCGCTGGACGAGCGGACGGCGGAGAAGACCGGCGCGAAGATCGGCGGCACGGTCCGCATGGCCGTCGACGGCCCCGTCCTGAACAAGAAGCTGGTCGGCATCGTCCGTACGGACAACCCGCGCGTGAGCGCCGGCGGCAGCCTCGCCCTCTTCGACACCACGACGGCGCAGGAACTCTTCGGCAAGCCGGGCGAGTTCAGCGAGCTCGTGGTGTCCGCGACGCCCGGCACCGACAAGGACAAGCTGACGGCCGAGGTCCGCAAGGCGCTGCCGAAGGGCTTCGAGGCGCAGAGCGGCACCGCGCTGGCGGCCGAGCAGTCCAAGATGATCGACGAGCAGACGCGGTCGATCCGCACCACCTTCCTGGTCTTCGCCGGCATCTCCCTCTTCGTCGGCGTCTTCCTGATCGCCAACACCTTCACCATGCTCATTGCTCAGCGCACCCGTGAGATCGCGCTGCTGCGGGCCGTGGGCGCCTCGCGCCGCCAGGTCGTGCGCTCGGTGCTGGTGGAGGCCGGGCTGCTGGGCCTCGCCGCCTCCGCGCTGGGTCTGGGGCTGGGCCTCGGGGTGGCCGTCCTCCTGCCGGAGTTCCTCAACGCCAACGGCGCGAACCTGCCCGGCGGACCGCTCGTGGTCAAGGCTCCGGCCGTGCTGAGCGCGCTCGCGGTCGGCGTCGTCGTGACCGTGCTCGCCGCCTGGGTGCCCTCGCGCAAGGCCGCGCGGATCGCGCCGGTCGAGGCGCTGTCCTCCGTGGAACAGCCGCCGGCGCCGCGCAGCCTGGTCGTCCGCAACGCCATCGGTGCCGCGCTCACCGCGCTGGGCGTGGCCGCGCTGCTCTACACGACCACCTTCCGCGACCGCAGCGGCCTGGTCTACGCCATGGCCGGCTCGGCGCTCACGCTCACGGGCGTCATCGTCCTGGCCCCGCTGCTGTCGCGGCCGTTCGTCCGGCTCTTCGGCCGGCTCGCCGCCCGCTTCACCGGCGTCAGCGGCAAGCTCGCCAGGGAGAACGCCCTGCGCAACCCGCGCCGCACGGCCGCCACCGCCTCCGCGCTGATGATCGGCCTGACGCTGATCACCGGCCTGACGGTGGGCGCGGTCTCGGCGAACGAGGGCGTGGGCCGGATGGGCAAGCAGGACCTGACCGCCGACTACCAGGTCAAGTCCTCCAGCTACCTGGGCCTCGCGCCCGAGGTCGGCAGGAAGCTCGCCGCGCAGCCCGGCATCGCCGCGGCCGCCCCGCTGCGGATGTCCGGTTTCCAGTCGGACGGTCAGCCGTCCCTGGCCGTCGCCACCGACCCGTCGGCGATCACCAAGGTGACGTACCTGCGCGTCACTTCCGGCTCGCTCGCCGACGTGCGCGGCACCGCGGGCGTCGCCGTGTCCGAGTCGTACGCGAAGAAGCGGGGCCTGCATGCCGGCTCCACGCTGCCCATGGAGTTCTACGACGGCAAGCGGGCGGCGCCGAAGGTCGTAGCCGTGCACGCCGACAACGACGTGCTCGGCGACGTCCTCACCGCGCCCGCCCTCGTGGACCCGCACCTGGAGAAGGTCCGCGACGACGCGGTGCTGGTCAAGGCGCGGCCCGGCGAGGCCGCCGGCCTGCGCGAGAAGATCAAGGACGCGTTCGGCGGCAACCCGCTCATCAAGGTGGAGTCCCCGGACGACCTGCGCCGCGCCGAGTCCGGGACCATCGACCCGGTCCTCAACCTCGCCTACGGCATGCTCGGCATGGCCGTCGTCATCGCGGTCCTCGGCGTCGTCAACACGCTCGCCATGTCCGTCTTCGAGCGGACCCGCGAGATCGGGATGCTGCGCGCGATCGGCCTGGCCCGCCGCGAGGTCAAGCTGATGGTGCGGCTGGAGTCCGTGATGATCGCGATGTTCGGCGCGGTGCTGGGCGTCGGCACGGGCATCTTCGTCGCCTGGGCCGGGGGGCACCTGCTGCGGTCGTCCTTCCCGCAGTACGCGATGGTCGTGCCGTGGGCGCGGATCGGGGTCTTCCTGCTGCTGGCCCTGGTGGTCGGCGTCCTGGCCGCGGTCTGGCCGGCACGGCGGGCGGCGAAGCTCAACATGCTGGAGTCGATCGGGGCACAGTAGCGGAGCCGGTTCCGCAGCGCGGTCCTCGCCTCATCGGGCGGGCGGGGACCGCGCTGTTGCGTGCAGGACGCGCGAACGTACGGCAACGCGCCGCACAGCCGCACTTCTCGCGGCGCCGACCGCGGCGGGCTCGGCGGCATCAGGGCCCGGGGTCACGCCCCGGGGCCGGGCTCCAGCTCTTCGCCCGGCATGCCGGTGGCGTAGGCGGGCCGGCCCCGCACCGGGCCGGCCGGCCGGAGGTCGTGTGCCGCGACGGTCACGGCGCGCTCGACGAGGGTGTAGCTGAGACCGGCGTCCATGCCGTCGGCCCCGAGCCCGGCCAAGGCGACATGGACCTCCACCACGTCCCCGCGCGAGGTGCGCCCCACGGCGACGTCCGTGGTCCGGCGGCCGTCGGTCCGCACCCGGAGCAGCTCGACCGGTTCGGCGAGATACGCGTACCAGGCGTCGCTCCGCCGCCCGAGCTCGTCGAGCAGCCAGCCGTGGCCGGTGAGCGGTGAGGAAGGGGCCTCCGCCGGCTCGTCGGCGGCGGCGAGCCGGGCGGGGCCGGCCGCGGCGACCGACTGCAGGAGCGCGTCGCGGCCGGCCTCGGGGTCGGGCAGGAGGGTGGCGGCGGGAGCGCCGGGCCATTGCACGGTCACCTGTGCGCGACCGGAGGTCAGGTCAACGTCCCGGACGCACAGGCCGAGCCCGGCACTCCCGCGCTGAACCGCACCCAGATCGACGAGCAACGGGGCCCACCACTCGGCCGCAGGCAGTGTGCGGGACGGCCGGACCGGCTGTCGGCTCATCGCGTGGACCCTCCTGGCGCGGACGGATCAGATGTTGATGGCGTTCTTGACCCAGTCGGGGCAACGCCCCTGAACGCCCTCGCAGTAGGCGGTGATGACGCCCTTGGGCAGCTGCGGGATCTTGACGCTGAAGTCTACTCCCGCACGTACGGCCTGGACCTTGTCGACGCGGCACGTCCTGAAGATCCACCAGCCGCTGCACTTCACGTGCAGCACGTCCGTGAAGTAGTTCCAGGTGTCCGGATACCCGGCGAACTTCTGCTTCCCCGCGGCGCCCGGACGCGGGTACTGCGTGGTGGCGCGGACGGCCTTCATGGTGAGGTTGTGCTTCTGCTCGATCTTGGTGAGCCCGAAGCCCTTGTCCCTGACGGGGTCGTAGTACCCGCGCCGCAGGTAGACGGTCCAGCCGTCACGGTCCTTCCACTGCCCCACCAGGTCGTCGGGGCCGCTGAGCGCGGCGCTCTCCGTCCCGGCGGCACGGGGTGTCTTCCCGGCGCCGAGCTCGTTCACCGCGGAATCCGGTATGCCGTGCCGGCCGAGATCGGCCAGCCGGAACGACGAGTCTCTCGGAATTCCCGACCCGTTGTCGAAGACGGAGAACTCCACGTCCCCGGACGAGCGCTGAGCCGTGGGCGCTGCTGCCATTGCCGACGCCGGCGCCGCCGCGAACAGCCCGGCCGCGAGGCCGAGGGCCGCCGAGGCGACGGCGCACCGGCGTGCGTTCACCTTACGCATGGTCCCCCTTGAGGTGACTGGCGTGCACTTCCGTTGCCGGACCCTCAGGGTGCGATCCGGCCACCAGCACGCTAGGGAGACCACGCGTGACGCGTCGACCCCTGCAGGACCGAATCGGCCATCCGCCATGACCGCCGACAACAACCACCCTCTACCACAAGGGAATTGCACGCCGCACAGCTCACGCGCTTACGGTCACGGCCCAGGGACGGCTTCCGTTTCCAGCAGGACGGGGTCGGCAATGTGGCCCAAAACCTTCGCCCGCAGACGCAGACGGCTGCGCCGGATTCAGTAACCGACGGTGAAGCGCTGCCGCCGGTGGGCCGGGGTCTCGATCTCGTCCAGCAGGGCAACCGCATAGTCCTCGGCCGAGATGCGGGACGTGCCGTCGGCCTCGGCGAGCAGGTCGTCGCCGCCGAGGCGGAAGGTGCCGGTGCGCTCGCCGGGGAGGAAGAGCGCGGAGGGGCTCAGGAAGGTCCAGTCGACGTCCTCCGGCAGGGCGCGCAGCGCGTCGAGGAGCTCGACGTGGGCGGAGGCCTCGGGCTTCCACTCCTCACGGAAGCCGGGCTGGTCGATGACGCGCTCGCCGTTCGGCAGACGCAGGCTGCCGGCGCCGCCGACGAAGAGCAGGCGGCGGCCCGCGGCGCCGGCGACCAGCGCAGGGAGCAGCGGCAGGGCGACGCGCGCGGGGAGCGCGCTGACGACGACGTCGGCGCTGCCGAGCGGCAGGTCCGGGCCGGCCGCGTCGGCCGTCACGCGGTGCAGGCCGTCACGGGCGGGGGCCTGCGCGTCGTGGTGCCGGGCGACGGCGGTGACGGTGTGGCCGCGGGTGACGGCCTCGTCGGTGATGCGGCTGCCGGCCATGCCGGTGGCGCCGAGGACGGTGATCTTGAGGGGCATGAGGGCCTTCTTCGAGGAGTACAAACGGCTCAGAGCTGGATGTCGAAGGTGACCTTCGCCTGCTCCACGGTCTCCTGCAGGACGCGCACCTGGCCGCGGGCGTTCTTGTACTTGCCGGTGCCGCCGGTGATGGCGAACTGCTCGTCGAAGACGGGGCCCTTGGCATTCAGACGGGCCGTGCCGGACGTGGTGATCTTGTTGCCGTCGCCGAGGTCGTAGACGAAGGTCAGCATCTCCGCGGTGCGCGGCTTGGCGTCGGTGGAGATGCCCTGGAAGCTGCTGGTGCCGATGGTGCGGCCGTCGGCGCCGACGAGGTCGCCGGTGCCGATCAGCTGGTCGCCGAGGGCGGAGTCGGACGGGGCCACGTCGACGAAGTTGACCGAGGTGCCCTTCTCTACGGCCTCGAAGGTGACCGTGCGCGGGCCCGCCGTCGCGGCACCGGCGGTGGCGGGGCTCATCGCGAGGGCGGCACCGATGACGCCGGCGGCGGCGACGGTGAGACCGAGGGCGGGAAGGGTGCGCTTGCGCATGGTCGTACTCCAGCCTTTTGCAACAGATCCGTGGCAGACGAAATATCTGCCGCAGCAGACAATATGCCTGCTGCGGCAGACACTGCAAGGGAAGGTTCTTCTGGGATCTGGGACCCTGTCCGGGTGGAGGAGCACATGCTGCATGACGACGACGTGACGCTGTACGGACTGTTCGTGGAGGCGTTCAGCCGCCTGAAGCCACTGGTCCACGAGGGGCTGGGGGTCCCGGACACCTGGTTCGAGGTCCTGCTGCGGCTCGGCCGCACGCCCGGCCATGCCCTGCGGATGAGTGACCTGGCGACCGCGGTCGCCTTCAGCTCCGGCGGCTTCACCCGCCTCGCGGACCGCATGGAAGAGGCGGGCCTCATCCGCCGCGAACCGGACCCGGCCGACCGGCGCGCCGCGCTCGCCGTCCTCACAGAGGAGGGCGAGCGGGCCCTGGACCGCGCCCTGCGACAGCACCTGGCCCACCTGCGCACACACGTCAGCGGCCGCCTCACCCCCACGGACCGCCGCACCCTGGAACGCATCCTGCGCACACTGAGGGATGCCGGATAACCCGTAGGCCACTGCACGCCGCCGACTCCGGCCGGCAGGCGCCCACCGGCGGGAGGGCCGGGGGCGCAGGGGCAGGGGTCCGGGACGCTGACGTGTATTTGCGGATCCGACGAGGGGCAAGTTCACGGTGCGGGGGGCCGTAAATATACGGTCCCGGACCCCTGCCCCGGAGCCCCCGGCCCGGCACCACCCACCGGCGGACACCCACACCACCCACCAGCGGACACCCACCACGCGGCACAGCGGCACGCAACGCAAAAACCCCCGCCGACCACAGTCGACGGGGGCCGCGGAGGAGGTCGCGTCAGAAGACCGACTCCGCCTCGTCCATCCGGCTCTCCGGCACCCGCTTCAGCTCCGTAACCGCATCAGCAATCGGCACCATCTCGATGTTCGTGCCCTTCAGCGCCGTCATCTTGCCGAAGTCACCACGGTGCGCGGCCTCGACCGCGTGCCAGCCGAACCGCGTAGCGAGGACGCGGTCGTAAGCAGTCGGGGTACCGCCACGCTGGACGTGCCCCAGGATGACCGGCCGCGCCTCCTTGCCCAGCCGCTTCTCCAGCTCCGTGGCGAGCTTGGTGCCGATGCCGGCGAAGCGCTCGTGGCCGAACTGGTCTATGGCGCCCTTCTTGTAGTCCATCGACCCCTCGGCGGGGTGGGCGCCCTCGGCGACGCAGATGACCGCGAACTTCTTGCCGCGGGCGAAGCGCTCCTCGACCATCTTCACGAGGTCGTCGACCTCGAAGGGCCGCTCGGGCAGGCAGATGCCGTGGGCGCCGCCGGCCATGCCGGACTCCAGGGCGATCCAGCCGGCGTGCCGGCCCATGACCTCGACGACCATCACCCGCTGGTGGGACTCGGCGGTGGTCTTAAGCCGGTCGATGGCCTCGGTCGCGACGCCGACGGCGGTGTCGAAGCCGAAGGTGCGGTCCGTGGAGGAGATGTCGTTGTCGATGGTCTTGGGGACGCCGACGACGGGCAGGCCCGCGTCGGACAGCATCCGGGCCGCGGTCAGCGTGCCCTCGCCGCCGATGGGGATGAGCACGTCGATGCCGTACTCGCGGGCGAGCTCCTTGGAGCTCTCGCAGGCCTCGCGCAGGCGGGCGCGCTCAAGGCGCGACGAGCCGAGGATGGTGCCGCCGCGGGCCAGGATGCCGCTGACGGCCTCCAGGTCGAGCTTGCGGTGCCGGCCGTCGAGCAGGCCCTTGAAGCCGTCCTCGAAGCCGATGACCTCGTCGCCGTGGCCGACGACCGCGCGGTGCACCACCGAGCGGATGACAGCGTTCAGGCCGGGGCAGTCGCCGCCTGCGGTGAGAACTCCGATGCGCATCGCGTGCTGTGTCTCCTGCTCTGGGGTCCCCCCTACCGAGGGTAAGGGGATGGTACATGTGAGCCGGGCCGATTGTTTCACGGCCCGATGGGTACCCGCGCACCCCTGGGCGCCGCGGGTCCCCGGCCTCCGCTCTTGCGGATGCGACCTCCGCTCCCGCGGACGCAACCCGCTCCCGCGGACGCGGCCCCCGCTCCCGCGGCGGCGCTCCTGCCTGCTGACGCGCGCCTTATCCAGGGGCGCAGGTATTGTCAAGAGGTCAAGCCCACCATAACGGGTAATTTTTAAGCCGAAGAACACACCGAAGAACACGGCGATGGAGCAAGGAGAGCACGCGTGACGCGCAGCGTGTACGTGACCGGTACCGACCGGGGCGACGGGCGCCAGGTCATCGAGCTGGGAGTCATGGAGCTCCTGACCCGGCAGGTGGACCGGGTGGGCGTCTTCCGCCCGCTCGTGCACGGCGACGGCCCGGACCGCCTCTTCGACCTGCTGCGGTCCCGCTACCGGCTCGGCCAGTCCCCCGAGTCCGTGTACGGCATGAGCTACGGCGAGGCGTCCGCGCTGCAGGCCGAGCGCGGCACGGACGAGCTGGTCTCGCGGCTGGTCGAGCGCTTCCACGCGGTCGCCCGCGACTACGAGTACGTGCTGGTGCTCGGCACGGACTACGCGGGCTCGACGCTCCCGGACGAGCTGGCGCTCAACGCGCGCCTCGCCAACGAGTTCGGCGCCTCGGTGATCGCGGTCGTCGGCGGCCAGGACCAGCCGGCGGAGTCCGTCCGGGCCGAGGCCCGCAACGCCCACCGCGCCTACGCGGCCCTGGGCTGCGACGTCGTCGCCCTGGTCGTCAACCGGGTGGCCCCGGCCGACCGCGAGGCCGTCGCCGAGCGCCTCGCCGCGAGCCTGCCCGTCCCCTGCTACACGCTCCCCGAGGAGGCCGGCCTCTCCGCGCCGACCGTGGCGCAGATCGTCCGCAAGCTGGGCGCCGAGGTGCTGCTCGGCGACGACGCGGGCCTGGCCCGGGACGCCAAGGACTTCGTCTTCGGCGGCGCCATGCTGCCGGTCTTCCTGCCGGCCCTGACCGAGGGCTGCCTCGTGGTGACCCCCGGCGACCGGGTCGACCTGATCGTCGGCGCGCTCGCCGCGCACAGCGCCGGCGCCCCGCCGATAGCCGGCGTGCTGCTGACCCTGGACGAGAAGCCCGGCCCGGACATCCTGGCCCTCGCCGACCGGCTGGCCCCGGGCACCCCCGTCGTCTCGGTGCCGGGCGGCTCCTTCCCGACCGCGGCCGAGCTGTTCGCGATCGAGGGCAAGCTGGACGCGTTCTCGCCGCGCAAGGCGGAGACCGCCCTCGGCCTGTTCGAGCGGCACGTGGACACCGCCGAGCTGACCAACCGCATCGCCGTGGCCCGCTCCAGCCGCGTCACCCCGATGATGTTCGAGCACGAGCTGATCGAGCGCTCCCGCTCGGCCCGCCGCCGCATCGTCCTCCCCGAGGGCACGGAGGAGCGCGTGCTGCGCGCCGCCGACGTGGTGCTGCGCCGCGACATCTGCGACCTGACGCTCCTCGGCGAGGAGGGCGCGATCCGCAAGCGCGCCGGCGAGCTGGGCATCGACCTGGCCGACGCGCAGATCATCGACCCGCAGACCTCCCCGCTGCGCGAGCGCTTCGCCGAGATCTACGCGCAGGCCCGCGCCCACAAGGGCATGACCGTCGAGCTGGCGCACGACGTGGTCAGCGACGTCTCCTACTTCGGCACGCTGATGGTCCAGGAGGGCCTGGCCGACGGCATGGTCTCCGGCGCGGTGCACTCCACCGCCGCCACCATCCGCCCCGCCTTCGAGATCATCAAGACGGCGCCGGGCGCCCAGATCGTCTCGTCCGTCTTCTTCATGTGCCTGGCCGACCGGGTGCTGGTCTACGGCGACTGCGCGGTCAACCCCGACCCGAACGCCGAGCAGCTCGCGGACATCGCCATCCAGTCCGCGACGACGGCCGCGCAGTTCGGCGTGGAGCCGCGGATCGCGATGCTGTCGTACTCCACCGGCACCTCCGGCTCCGGCGCCGACGTCGACAAGGTCCGCAAGGCCACCGAGATCGTCCGCGAGCGCCGCCCCGACCTGCTCGTCGAGGGCCCGATCCAGTACGACGCCGCCGTCGACGCCGCGGTCGCCAAGACCAAGCTGCCCGGCTCCGAGGTGGCCGGCAAGGCCACCGTGCTGATCTTCCCCGACCTCAACACCGGCAACAACACCTACAAGGCCGTCCAGCGCTCG
>NZ_JBPQTW010000142.1:0-17404 GCF_051386535.1 Streptomyces sp. URMC 127 | reverse complement strand
CCCCCCCCCCCCCCCCCCCCCCCCCCCACCCCCTGCCCGCTCAGCGGCGCGCGCCTTAAGAACGGCGGCGCCGGAGGGCCTTCCGGATGAAGTGGATCGCGAGGACGATCAGCGCGATCACGAAGAGCACGACCAGGATCAGCACGATGATCAGGAAGATGCCCAGCTTCTTGAAGAAGCCCTTCTTCTTTTTCTTCTCCTTCTTCGGCTTCTTCGCCGCCGTCGTCACGTGGTCCTTCGGGGACCGGTGGTGGCCGTGCGAGGCCTGGAGCGCGTTCGCGGCCCCCGCCTGCGCGGTGCCCGCCTGCGCGGTGCCCTCGGCCGCGCCCGCCCCGGCCTGACCCTCGGCCGCGGGCGTCACGACGGCCGGCCGGGCCTCCGCCGATCCCTGGGCCGAGGCCGGGGAGACCAGCAGGGAAGCGCCCAGCGCGAGCGCCGCGACGACGGCCGCCCGGCGGGCCCGCTGCCACCGCCGCCGTCCGGCGGATACCGCCGCGCCCGCCTGCCGCTCGTCGTCCATCAGCTCAGCGTTCATTGACGCCCCCATCGGTGTTCCCGGGTTCTTGCACGTACGGAGCGCTCCGGCGGGGCCGGCCCGCAGGGGCAGGCCGCCGGAACGCGGCCCCTATTATCTGCACACCGACAAGCCGTGAGCAGGGCGCACGGAAGCTCTGGTACGGAACTGGAACGTTCGACTCCAGGAGCCGGTGTGAGCGGGGCGGGCAGCCGGGCCGGCGGGCTGCGGTGCTACTGACCGCCGTTGCGGGCCGCCCGCTCCTTGAGCTCCTTGTCCAGCCACCTGAGGACCACCGGGTACTCCTCGCGCCAGGTCTGGAAGTTGTGCCCGCCCTCGTCGCGGACGAGTTTGTCGACCTTGAGCGGCGGCCGGGCCTTCTGCGCGAACTTCAGGGTGGGCTCGTAGTTCTCCTCGTTCTTACTGGTGGCCACGAGGAGCGAGACCGGCGGCGGGGGCATGTGCTCCAGGCGCCACGTCAGGTCGCTCTCGTTCTTGTACGCCTTGCTGCCGGCGTACAGGTCGCCCGTCTTGCCGTCCTGCCGGGCGAAGTAGTCGGCGGAGAGGCCGGCCGCCGCGCCGTAGCGCACGGGGTCGGCCATCGCGAGCTTCAGCGCGCAGTAGCCGCCCGTGGAGTTGCCGACGGCGCCCCAGCTGCCGGGGGAGCCGTCGGCGCGGTACACGTCGGTCACGGCCAGGGGAAGGTCCTGGAGGAAGAAGGCGAGGGCCTGCGGACCGCCGGGCACGTCCGTGCAGTTGGTGTCGCGGTCGGCGACCACCGAGGGCCGCACCAGCACGTAGATCGTCGGCCGGATCTCCTTCTTCATGACGGCGGACGAGGCGGCCTGCGGGACCTTGAGCTGGGTGATGAGGTTCTTGGAGACGCCCGGCTGGCCCGTGATGGCCACCACCACCGGGAACTTCTCCTTCTCGTGCTCCTTCTGGAAGTACTCCGGCGGCAGATAGGCGTAGCCGTCCATGCTCAGCCCCGTCACCGGCCCGTGGATCTCGATGCGGTCCACCTGCCCGGCCTTCTCGCGGGCGCCCTTGAGGCCGATGGACTCCTGCCCCTGCACGACGAGCGCGGGCGGCCGCTTGCCGGCCTCCGTCCCCGGCTGCACGACCTGTCTGCTCGACGCGCGGCCGAGGAGCTCGTTCCAGGTGGAGTAGAAGCCGAACTCCTTGTTCGCGGCGACGAGCAGCACCGCCAGGATGCTGACCTGCGTCAGGACGAGCAGCCCGATGCGCCCGGCCACCGCGAGCGGGCCCTTCCGCGCGGCGCGTGGCCACAGCCACAGGACGAGCACGCACACCGCGACGGCGATGAGCACGAGGACGAGCTGGAACGTCTGGGACGTCAGGCCCACGGCAGTCACTCCTCTTGGAGGGCGGTCTCCAGGAGAGAGGGGAGTTGGAGCGGTCGGGGTTGAGTCGGATCGCTTTTATTTCGGTTTTTCACTTTATATTGACATTGCGGTCCGTGCTCGCAGAGCGTCCCAGCACCTCCGCCTCGCGCGCGGGGTCCAGCCCGAGCGGCGGCCTGTCAGGCCGCTGCGGCGCCCGGCCCCCGATCCGCCGGAGCCAGGCCCACGTGTCCGCCACCGTCTCGGCCGCGGGCCGGCAGCGCAGCCCGGCCGCGACGGCCTTGGAGCTGTCCCCCATGTGCAGGACGTCGTAGAGCTCGCCGGGCGGCACCCACACCGGCAGGTCGGTCCACGGCCGGATCCCCGCGGCGAGGATCCGCCCGGGATCGGTCCAGCGCAACTCGGCGCCGGATCCGGTCGCCCGGACGCACGCCTCCAGCAGCTCGCCCGTGGTGGTGTGGCCGGGCGGGCTCACCACGTTGTACGGCCCGCCGAGCCCGGCGGCGAGCGCGTCGAGGGTCCAGGAGGCGAGGTCGCGCACGTCGACGAACTGCAGACCGAGGTCGCGGGGGCCGGGGGCCAGGACGGGGCCGCCGCGGGCGATCCGCTCCAGCCACCACGGCAGCCGGCCGAGGTTCTCGCCGGGACCCAGGATCAGACCGGAGCGCACGAGCAGCGCCCGGTCGCCGAAGGCGCCGAGAGCGGCCAGCTCGCCGCCGCGCTTGGCCTGGGCGTACTCCACCTCGCCGGCGTCGGGCGAGCCTTCCACGACGGGCCAGTCCTCGTCGTGGCCGGCGGGGGAGGGGTAGCGGTACACCGAGCCGCTGGAGACGTAGGCGTACCGCCCGGCACGGCCGGCCAGCAGCCGGGCCGCGTCCCGCACGGCGGACGGCGCCCACGACCAGGTGTCGACGACGGCGTCCCACTCGCCGCGGCCGAGCGTGCGCAGGCCGTCCGGCGCGGTGCGATCGCCGTGCAGGGCCACCGTCCCCTCGGGCGGGGCGTGTTCGCCCCGGTGGAAGACCGTCACCTGCCAGCCGCGGGCCAGCGCCGCCTCCGCGACGGCCCGGCCGGCGAACTCCGTGCCGCCCAGTATCAAGAGCCTCATGCCTCCACCCTGCCTCGTGCACCCCGGCCCGGGGAAGAAGGGGAGGCGGCCGGCGGGGAAAAGCGGAGGGGAGATCGCCAAGCGGAACGAGGGCAACTCTACTTAGAGGGCGAGGATTTGCTTCCGGTTGCGTCCGGGTCCTGAGGGCCGTTCCCCGTCGTGAGATCACCGGCGGCGACGGCCGGGGGATGTAGGTGCTGATCGCACGACAAAGGCGAAAAATCAGACGGCCTTCATCAGGCCGATCTCGGGGCGGTCCTGCGCTCACGGGACCCGTGGGGCGCCGGGGAGCGCGCGCCGGGGAGCCCGCGGCGCGCACCCATGTTGCCACAGGTCACCGCCGCGCGGCCGGAGCGGCGCCGCCGTGCCGGGCGCCCCGCGCCGGTTGACCGCCGGGCGGCCAATTCCGGCCACGAGGCGAAGAGTTCGCCCCCGCTCCTGGCCAGTGAGCCAGCGAGACCCCCGGGCATGGCGCACTATATGCCTGGGCGGTCGAGAGACTGTTGAGAGACGCAAGTGCCTCTCGATGCCGTGGCACCCGTGTGCCCGGCGCCCGCGCTACGCCGTGCGGTCCGGCTCCGGCCGTGCGGCTCGGCCACGGGCATCGGTGTCCGGTGGCCGTGGGGGGATCCGGCAGGCGGTCGGGTGGGGAGGCACGACCGCCGTGGGGCCGTGCCAGTGGGGATCAATTGGGGACCGATTCGATGTGCGGGCGCCGTCGGCGCTGCGCGCACGTGTCTTTGGACCGGAGGGCCGCGCCGTGTGCGCCGCCGTCCTGGGGGGAGAATCCTATGGGTCGTCCGACCCGTCTTGCCGCGGTGCTGTCCGCGGCCGCTCTGCTCGCCGTCGCCGCTCCGGCGGGTGCCGCCCGTGCCGCCGACCCGGCGCCGAGGATCGACCTGCGGGTCCTCCTCGTGGACGACGGCGGGCCCGCCACGGAGGCGCTGCGCGCCGAGCTCGACGGCGCCGGCACGCCGTACACCAAGATCGACCTGACCAGCAGCAGCCGGCAGCGCATCGACGAGGCGTTCCTCAGCGACACCGTGGACGGCAGACCCCGGGCCAGGTTCCAGGGCGTCGTGCTGCCGAACGAGAACCCGTTCGGGGCGGACTCGCCGGAGATGGCCGCCCTCGCCGCGTACGAGAAGCGCTTCGGCATACGCCAGGTCGACGCCTACACGTACGCGAGCCCCAAGGTCGGGCTCAACAGCCCGCAGGACGGGGGAGGGTACAGCGGCCCCCTGGACGGGAAGAGCGCACAGGTGACGGCGGACGGCGCCACGGGCCCCTTCGGCTACCTCAAGAAAAACGTTCCCTTCGAGGACAACGACACCACCGTCAACGAGAGCTACGGCTATCTCGCCGCGCCCCTCGCGCAGCAGGAGCAGGGTGCGACTTACACCAGCTATCTCGACGCGCCCATCCCCGGCAGCACGGCGCGCGGCTCGCTGATCGGCCAGTACACCCACGACGGCCGCAGCGAACTGGTCGTCACGTTCATCGCCAACCAGTACCAGAGCCAGTTCCGGCTGGTCTCCCGCGGCATCGTGGAGTGGCTGACCCAGGGCATCCACCTGGGCGCCTCCCGCAACTACTTCGGGGTGCACGTCGACGACGTCTTCGCCTCCGACGACCGCTGGGACACCAAGCGCAAGTGCACCCCCGGCGACGTCGACTGCCCCGGCAACCCCAGCCCCGACAGCCCGCCGATCCGCATGACGGCGGCCGACGCCCAGTACGCCAAGCAGTGGTCGCAGAGCCACAACCTCCCGCTCGACCTGGCCTACAACGGCGTCGGCAGCGAGGAGTTCAAGGCCGAGCACGGCGGGACGTACGACCCGCTGCTCGACCAGCTGCGCGCCGACCAGAAGTCCTTCCGCTGGATCAACCACACCTACACCCACGCCTTCCTGGGGTGCGTGCAGAACACCACCGTCGTCCCCTGGAAGTGCGCCACCGACCTCCTGGGCAACGTTCGCTGGGTCAGCCGCGCGACCATCAGCGGCGAGATCGGCAACAACCTGAACTGGGCGGCGCGCCAGGGCTTCACCCTCGACAAGGACGAGCTGGTGACCGGCGAGCACTCCGGCCTGAAGACCACGCCCCAGCAGCCCAAGGACAACCCCGAACTCGCCCCGTCCCTCACCCAGTACGGCGTCGGCTGGATCGCCAGCGACAACTCGCGCGAGCCCCAGCAGCGCCAGGTCGGCCCCGCCCTCACCGTCCCGCGCTACCCGATGAACGTCTACTACAACGTCGGCAAGGCCACCGAGCAGACCGACGAGTACAACTGGCTGTACACGAAGAAGGCCGACGGCGGCAGCGGCATCTGCGAGAACTCCACGACGACCACCTGCCTGAAGGCCCCGCTGGACGTCAGGACCGGCTTCGCGTCGTACATCGTGCCCCTCGAAGCCCGCATCGCCATGGGTCACGTCCTGGCCAACGACCCGCGGCCGCACTTCATGCACCAGTCCAACCTCGCCGAGGAGCGCATCGGCTACACCGTCCTGGAGAAGGTCCTCGGCGACTACTCCGGCCTCTACGCCGACAACACCCCGCTGGTCAACCTCCGCATGCGCGACATCGGCGCGGAGATGAGCAAGCGGGCCGCCTGGAGCGCCGCGCTCGCCGCCGGCAAGGTCACCGCCTACCGCATCGGCAGCGCCGTCACCGTCTCCGCACCCGCCGGCACGCAGATCAGCGCCACCCTGCCCGGCGGCACCGTCCGCAGCGACACCGGCGCCGTCTTCGGCGACGCCTACGCCGGTCTGCGCTCCGGCTGGGCCGCCCCGGCAGCCGGCCAGACCCGGCTCGACCTCACCCTGCCCGCGAGCAGCACCCCGGCCGCCCGCGCCTCGGCCTCCGCCACCGCACGCACCGTGCCCCCGGCCCGCACCGGCCTCCCGGTGACCGAGGGCGTCGGCAGCCGCGTCCCGTACGGCCCCGCCGACGCCGCCCGGCGCTGACGGGGCCCCCGCCATCACTCCGTGCCGCACCACCCCATGCACCGCCGACACTGGAGAGAACCGAGTTCTATGCACGGACCGCCTGCCGAAACGGCATCCGACTCCCCCGCGGTGACGCTGCTCACCGAAGGGACGTACCCGCACAGCCATGGCGGAGTGAGCGTGTGGTGCGACCAGCTCGTCCAGGGCATGCCCGACGTCGACTTCCGGGTGATAGCGGTGACCGGCACCGGCCGCGAACCGCTCGCCTGGGAACTGCCGCGCCACGTCCGGGGGGTGGAGAGCCACCCCCTGTGGGGACCGCCGCCCCCCGGGCGCGCACCGCGCGGCCGGGACCTGCGCTCCTTCCTCACCGCCTACGAACAGTTCCTGCTCTCCCTCCTGGACCCCGCGCAGGAACGGCACTTCGCCCGCACCTTCTACCGCCTCGCCGACCACGCCGCCTCCGGCACCCTCTCGGCCGCCCTGCGCGGCGAGGCGGCGGCCCGCACCCTCGTGCGCGTCTGGAACCGCCCGCACCTGCACACGGCGGCCGCCCGGCCCACCCTGCACGACGCCCTGCTCGCCACCGACCTGCTGGAGCACGCGCTGCGCCCTCTCGCGGCGACCCCGCCCGCCGAAGGCGTCACCCACGCCGTCAGCGGAGGGCTCGCGACGCTGCCCGGCCTGATCGCCCACCACCGGCACGGCACGCCGTTCCTCCTCACCGAGCACGGCATCTACCTCCGCGAGCGCTACCTGAGCTTCCGCGCCGAGTCCTACCGGTGGCCCGTCAAGGCCCTGATGCTGGGCCTGTTCCGGCTGCTCGCCGTGGAGAGCTACCGGTGCGCCTCCCTGGTCACCCCCGGCAACCGCTACAACCGGCGCTGGGAGGAGCACGGCGGCACCCCGCCGGACCGCATCCGCACCGTCTACAACGGCGTCGACCCGGCGGCGTTCCCGCCCGCCGGGCCCGAGCCGGAGCGGCCGACGCTCAGCTGGGCCGGGCGCGTCGACCCCATCAAGGGCCTGGAGACGCTGATCCGCGCCTTCGCCCTCGTCCGCGAGGAGATACCCGAAGCCCGCCTGCGGCTCTTCGGCGGCACGCCGCGCGGCGGCGAGGGCTACCGCACCGCCTGCGAGAAGCTCGCCGCGGAGCTCGGCGCCGGCGAGGCCGTCGTCTTCGAGGGGCGCGTCGACGACATCCGCGACGCCTACGCCGCCGGCAACGTGGTGATGCTCTCCAGCATCAGCGAAGGCTTCCCCTTCACCCTCATCGAGGCCATGTCGTGCGGGCGGGCCACCGTCTCCACGGACGTCGGCGGCGTCAGCGAGGCCGTCGGCGACACCGGTCTCGTCGTCCCGCCCCGCGACCCCGAGGCCATGGCCCGCGCCGCCCTGAAGCTCCTGCACGACCCCGCGCTCCGCGCCGACATGGGGGAGCGGGCCCGCCTGAGGGTCATCGAGCAGTTCACCCTCCGGCAGACCATCGACGCCTTCCGCGACATCTACCACGACCTCGCCGGCACCCGCCGCTCCGGTCCCTTCGAACGTCCCCGGCGCACGCCGGCGCAGCCGGACCGGCTCGTCGCGGACGCCGAGAGACCCGTCATGGCCCTGGCCGCGGGCGGTGCGGGATGAGCGGTTTACTGCGCCTCGTGCCCGGCGAGCCCGAGCCCGCCCACGACCTGGCGGCCGCACCCGCACCGGTGCGGTCCCGGCCGCGGCCCCGCTGGGCGGCCGACCCGGTCGACGCGCTCGCCGAGGAGCTGGCCGAGGTGTGCGCCGCGGCCGTCCACCCCGACGAGATCGCGGCCGTCCTGGAGGCCGACGGCCTCACGGGCGAGCAGATCACCGAACGCTACGGCCGCGCCGACGCCTTCGAGCTCGCCGCGGAGCTGTACGCGCGCGTGCCCCGCAGCCACCCCGAGCCCGGGCCCCGCCCGGACCCCTGGAAGGTGCGCCCGGGGCGGTTCGTCCTGCGGGCCCTGGTCTTCACCCTGCCCGGCTTCGGCTACTCGCTGGCCGCGCCCCTCATGGCCGGTGCCCGCGACGGATACGGCCTGCCGCAGGGCACCGCCGGCCTCGTCGTCTCCGCGCTGGTGGCCTGGGCGTGGAACCAGGCCCTCGCCCACCGCGCCTACCTGCGGCTGGCGACGGGCGGCCGCGCCGCGGCGGCCCGCTGCCTGCAGTGGGGCGCCCCGCTCGGCGCCCTCCTCGCCGCGGCGGCGGCCGCCGTACTGCCCGGCCTGGCCGGGGTCACCGCCTTCGCGGCGGGACAGGCGCTCTACCTCGCCGCCGCCACGGTGCTGCTGGTCCTCGGCCGGGAGAAGCTGCTCCTCCTCACGCTGGCGCCCACCGCCGCCGGGGGAGCGGCCCTCCTCGTCGTCCAGCCGCCCGGCGCCCTGCGCACCGCACTGCTCCTCGCCACGGCCGGCGGTGTGGCCGGCACGGCCGCGTACGAGATTCTGCGCGCCCGCCGCGAGGGCAAGCCGCCTGAACAGCCCGCCCTGTCGCCGCTCGCGTCCGTCCCGTACGGCCTGTTCGGCCTGGGCTGCGGCGTGCTGACGACCCTCGCCGCCCTCGGCGACGTCCTGCGCCGCACGCCCGGCGCGAGCACCGCCGGAGCCGCCGTCATCGCGCTCACCCTCAGCATGGGCGTCGCGGAATGGCTGCTCTACCGCTGCCGTGGCACGGCCCTCGCCGCCCTCGCCCGCTCCACCACCACCGCCGGTATGAAAATCGGCGCGGCACGCATCCTGGGCCTGTGCGTCGCCGCCTACCTCGCGGCGCTCGCGGTGCTCGCCCTGACCGCCGGCGCCCTGTGGCCCGGCGGCCCGCCGGTCACCGCCGCCCGCACGGCCGCCCTGCTCGCCCTCGGCGCCGTCCTGTGGACCGGGCTGCTCCTCCAGGCCTTCGGCGTCGCCTGGCTCCCGGCCCTGCTCTGCCTCGGCGCGGCCGGCGCCGAGTCGGCCGCGCTCGCCCTGCGGCTCTCCGCCCCCGTCGCCACCCAGCTCGCCGTCTGTACGGCGGCGGCAGCGGGCCTGCTCGCCGCCGCCACCGCCCTGCTCAGCCGGATCACCACGCACCGCTGACGCACCGCCACGGTCCCGTACCGCCGCTCCGCACGTCCCCGCTCCACCGCGGCGCCCGCCGCGTTCCGCTCACGCAAGGGAGACATCCGTCATGTCCGCACCCGCACCCGTCGCCGTCACCGGCGCGGAAGGATTCATCGGCTCGCACCTGGTGGAGGCGCTCGTCGCCGCCGGCCACCGGGTCCGCGCGATGGTGCAGTACAACTCCTTCTCCTCCTACGGGTGGCTGGAGACCGTCGCCGACGAGGTGATGGAGAACGTGGAGGTCGTCCTCGGCGACGTGCGCGACCCCGGCTCCGTCCAGGGTCTCGTCACCGGCACCGAGGCCGTCTACCACCTGGCCGCCCTCATCGCGATCCCGTACTCGTACCGCGCCCCGCACAGTTACGTGGAGACCAACGTCACCGGCACCCTCAACGTGCTCGAAGCCGTGCGCCACCTCGGCATCCCGCGTCTGGTCCACACCTCCACCAGCGAGACCTACGGCACCGCGCAGACCGTGCCCATCAGCGAGGACCACCCCATCAACACCCAGTCGCCGTACGCCGCCTCCAAGGCCGGCGGCGACCGCCTCGCCGACAGCTACCACGCCAGCTTCGACGTGCCCGTCGTCACCCTGCGCCCCTTCAACACCTTCGGGCCGCGCCAGTCCATGCGCGCCGTCATCCCCACCGTCATCGGCCAGGTCGCCGCGGGGCAGCGCACCATCACCCTCGGGGACCTGCGCCCCACCCGCGACTTCAGCTACGTCAAGGACACCGTCGCCGCCTTCCTCGCCGTCGGCACCGCCCCCGCCGCCGACGTCGTCGGACGCACCTTCAACTCCGGCACCGGCGAAGAGATCTCCGTCGGCGACCTCGTCTCCCTCATCGGCAAGATCATGGACACCGAGCTGGAGGTCCGCGCCGACGAGGAGCGCATCCGGCCCGCCGCCTCCGAGGTCATGCGCCTCGTCTGCGACGCGACCCGGCTGCGCGCCGCGACCGGCTGGGCCCCCGCCCACACCCTGGAACAGGGGCTCGCCCGCACGGTCGCCTTCTTCCGCGACCCGCTGAACCTCGCCCGGTACAAGGCCGGCATCTACAACGTCTGACGCGGCGGCACCGCTCGCCGCCCGTCCCGCCGCCACCCACGCAGAGAGGAACAGCACCCATGCATGTCGTCATTCTTGCCGGAGGCAAAGGCGTCCGGCTGCGGCCCTACACCACCGCCCTGCCCAAGCCGCTCGTCCCCATCGGGGAGGAGCACGCGATCCTGGAGATCGTGATGCGCCAGCTCGTCAGCGCGGGCTTCACCAGCTGCACCCTCGCCATCGGCCACCTCGGCCACATCATCCGCGCCTACGTCGGCGACGGCTCCCAGTGGGGCATACGCGTCGACTACGCCACCGAGGAGAGCCCCCTGGGCACCATGGGCCCCCTCCTCACCATGCTCGACCGGCTGCCCGAGCACTTCCTCGCCATGAACGGCGACATCCTGACCGACCTCGACTTCGGCGATGTGTACCGTACGCACGTGGCATCCGGAGCCCCGCTGACCATCGCGACCTACGCCCGCCAGGTGAGCATCGACTTCGGCGTGCTGACCACCGAGTCCGGCAGGGTCGTCGGATTCGCCGAGAAACCCAGAATGGACTACCGCGTCTCCATGGGCGTCTACGGCGTCTCGCGCACCGCCCTCGCCCGCTACACCCCCGGCCTCCCGCTGGGCTTCGACGAACTGGTCCTGGACATGCTGGAGGCACGGACCCCGCCCCACGCGTACGAGTTCGACGGCTACTGGCTCGACATCGGCCGGCCCGACGACTACGACCGCGCCAACCGGGAGTTCTCCCTGCACCGCGACATGCTGATCAAGGGAGCGTGAACAGCAGGCATGCGCATTCTCGTCCTGGGCGGCACCGGTTTTCTGGGCCGGCACGCCGCCGAGCGCCTGCGCGCCCTCCCGGGCGCGCAGGTGCTCCAGGCAGGGCGGTCCCCCCGCGCGGACCTCCCCGTAGACCTGGCCCGCGCGGACACCCGGCGGCTCGCCTCCGCGCTGCGCAAGACCGCACCGCACGCCGTCGTCAACTGCGCGGGCGCCGTGGGCGGCAGCGCGGTCGACCTCACCGGCGTCAACGCCCTGGGCCCCGCGGCCCTGTGCGCGGCGCTCGCCGAGGCCGCCCCGAAGGCCCGCCTCGTCCACCTGGGGTCCGCCGCCGAGTACGGGCCCGCCGACCGGCCCCTCACGGAGACCGACGCCGCCCGCCCCGCCGGCCTCTACGGCGCCGCCAAGCTGGCCGGCACCCTCGCCGTCACCGGCTCCGGCCTCGACGCCGTAGTGCTGCGGGTGTTCAACCCCGTCGGCCCCGGCGCGCCCGCCGCCTCGCTGCCCGGCCGGCTCGCCGGGCTGCTCCGCGAGGCCGGTAAGGACGGCCGGGTCCGCGTCGGCGACCTCTCCGCCCACCGCGACTTCGTCGACGCCCGCGACGTGGCCGACGCCGTCGCGCTCGCCGTCACCGCACCGGGGCCCCTGCCGCCCGTCCTCAACATCGCCCGCGGCGAGGCCCGCCCCGTCCGCGCCGTCGCCGAAGCCCTGATCGCCGCTGCGGGCTTCCGCGGCGAGCTCGACGAGGACGGCGCCGGCTCCTCCCGCTCCGCCGCCGTGCCCTGGCAGCAGGCCGACGTCACCCTGGCCCGCAAGGCCCTGGACTGGACGCCGCGCCGCTCCCTCGCCACCTCCGTCGCCGACCTGTGGACCGAGGTCCAGGGCCGTCCCGAGGAGTGCGCCCGATGACCCCGGCGGGCCCGCCGCCGGCGAGCGGGCGGCTGCTCGTCCCGCTGTACGTCCACCCCGCGGCCGACCCCGCGGCGTGGGCTGCCCTGGCCGCGGCCGGGCCGCGGGTCCGCGGCGTCGTCCTCAACGCCGCCGACGGGCCCGGGCAGCGGCCCGACCCCGCCTTCGCCGGCGCCGCGGAGCGCCTGCGCGCCGCGGGCGTCCCGCTGCTGGGCTACGTCGACACCGGCTACGGCCGCCGCGCGCCGCGCGCCGTCGTCGCGGACATCCGCCGCCACCGCCGCTGGTACGGCGTCGACGGCGTCTTCCTCGACCAGGTCCCGGCGCACGCCGCGCCGCTGCCCCACTACCGCCGGCTCGTCCTGCTCGCCAAGGCGCTGGGCGCGTGGACGGCCGTCCTCAACCCCGGCACCCACCCCGACCCCGGCTACGCCCGCGTCGCCGACCTCCTCGTGACCTTCGAGGGCACCTGGGAGGCCTACCGGCGGGCCGGCGTCCCCCCGTGGACCGCCGACCACCCGCCCTCGCGCTTCTGCCACCTCGTCTACGCCGTCCCACCGGGCGCCGCGGACCAGGTGGCCCGCACCGCGGAGACCCGCGGCGCCGCGGTGCACTGCGCGGTCCCGGGGGAGGGCGCGAATCCGTGGCGCGGTTTGCCGTGGCTGGACGGGGCGCCGCTCCCCGCGGCCGGGGCCCGGTCCGGAGCGGACGGCTCCCCGCCCGGGGCGGACGCCTCCGAGCCCGGCTCGCGGCCGGGGGCGCGCGGTGTCCTGCCGGGCACGGCCGAGGCTGTGCCCGGAGCGGGTACCTCCCGGCTCGGGCGGCCGGCCGGCGCCCGGCCCGGGCAGCACGGGCCTCTCCCCGGGGCGGACGGTTCCGGCATCCGGCCGGGCGGTTCCCGGCCGGGAGCGGACGGCATCCTGCCAGGGGTGTCCGGAACCCCGTTCGGGGTGGCCGGTGCCCTGTCCGGTGCGGGCGGATTCGGATCCGCGCCGGACAGGGCCCCGCGGAGGGCGTGGTGAACCGGCGGCAGCGGCCGTACGCCGTTCTTGCCGCGCTGCTCCTATTCGCCGCCGCAGCCGGCTGCTCGGCCACGGAGTCCGGCGACGGGCCGGATGACGGCGACGGTGACATACCCGCCCCCGCGGCCTCCGGCACCGGGCCCGCGCCTCCCGCACCGGCGGCGTCGGGAGACGCCCGCCGGGCCGGCGGCCCCCACTGGCAGCCGCGCCCCGGCCTGCGCTGGCAGTGGCAGCTCGACGGCAAGGTCGACACGAGCGTCGGCGTTCCCGTCTACGACATCGACGGCTTCGAGAACTCCGCCCGTACGGTCAAGGAGCTGCACGACCGCGGCGCCAAGGTGATCTGCTACGTCAACGCCGGGGCGTGGGAGGACTTCCGCGCCGACCAGAAGGCGTTCCCCAAGCGGCTGCTGGGGGAGCGGAACAAGGGCTGGAAGGGCGAGAAGTGGCTGGACATCCGCCGCCTGGACGAGCTCCGGCCCATCATGGCGGCCCGCTTCGACATGTGCCGCGAGAAGGGTTTCGACGCCGTCGAGCCGGATCTGACGGAGGGGTACCGCAACCGCACCGGCTTCCCGCTGTCCGCTGAGGACCAGCTCGCCTTCAACCGGATGCTGGCCCGGCTCGCCCACGACCGCGGCATGGCCGTGGGCCTGAAGAACGACCTGGACCAGATCCCCGCGCTCGTGGGCGACTTCGACTTCGCGGTGAACGAGCAGTGCGCCGAGTTCGAGGAGTGCGAGAAGCTGACGCCGTTCGTGAAGAGCGGCAAGGCGGTCTTCCACGTGGAGTACGCCCTGGAGCCGAAGGAGTTCTGCGCGACGGCGCAGCGGCTCGGCCTCAGCTCCATGCGCAAGAAGCTCGAACTGGACGCGTGGCGGGAGCCGTGCGGGTGAGCTGAGCCCGGCGCCGGCGGGCGGCGCGGGGCCCCCGGGCCTCGGCTCGGGCCTGGGCTCGGGCCCCGGCTCAAACCTCGGCTCAAACCTCGGCTCAAACCTCGGCTCAGACCTTGGCTCAGGCCTCGGCCACGTACACCCACCGGCCGTCCTCGCGGACGAAGCGGCTGTTCTCGTGCTGGGAGTCCGCGTGGCCGTGCGCCGTGTAGTGGGCGCGGAACTCCACCGTGCCCTCCTGGTGGAACGGCGTGCCGTCGGTCGTGCCGAGGATCTCCAGCCCGGTCCACCGCATGCCGGGGTCGAACTCCAGGCTGCCGGGCCGGGTGGAGGAGTGCCAGGTGCGCAGCAGGTACGCGGCGTCCTGGACGGCGAAGGCGCTGTAGCGCGAGCGCATCAGCCGTTCGGCCGTCGAGGCCGCCCGCCGGCCGTCGTGCAGGGCGCCGCAGCAGTCGCCGTAGGAGGCGTCGAGCCCGCAGGGGCAGGGGGAGGCGGCGGTGACGGCCGGCCGGGGTGCGTGGTGTCTGGTTTTTCCGCTCACCCCACGATTGTGCCCGTTCCCCGGCCGGGCCCGGCCGCCGCCCCCGCGGGCGACCGGGCCCGGCCGCCCGCGGGGAGGGGCGGGTCAGCCGGCCGCGGGGACGTACGCGAGCCCGTGTGCGCCCGCCTCACCCTTCCGGTCGACCTCCAGGGTGGCGGTCACGGCCATCCGCTCCAGGTCCACGACGGTCACCGTGCTGGACATGACGCCCGAGACGTAGCCCGTCCGGCCGTCCGGCGACGAGGTGATGGTCAGCGGGAACTTCCCGACGGGCACCTGCCCCACGACCTCGTGGGAGCCGGGCGCGAAGACGGTGAGGACGCCGTCGCCCTGGGAGCCCAGCGCCCCGCCCTCGCCCCGCTCCATGCGGAGCTCGCCGGCGAGGACCAGGCCGCCGGCCGTGGTGTGCACGGGGAAGACCAGCCCCTCGGTGGGCAGCACGCGCACCACCTCCCCGGTCGCGGCCTCGATCACCCGGACGCCGGGCGGCGCGGACGGCTCGGGGCGGAAGTCGCCCTTGGGGGCGGCGACGTAGACGTACGCGCCGTCGGGCGAGACGTCCAGCCCCTCGCTGCCCGGCACGGGGACGCGCCCGGCGAACTCCTCCCGCTCCAGGTCCAGGACGGAGACGAAGCCCGCCTCCTTGTTGGTGGACCAGCCGCGGCGGCCGTCCGGGGAGATCGCGAACCAGTGCGGGCCGTCGGCGTGCACCGGGATCCGCCCGATGCGCCGCCGGGTGTCCGCGTCCAGGATCACGACGCCGCCGGTCTCCTCGTCCGTGGACTCGACGCTCACGTACAGCCGGGAGCGCTCCCGGTCCAGGGCGAGGCCGTGCGGCCCGTGGTCGGGCCCGAGGTCGACGGTGTCGACGACCTTCCGGGCGTCGGCGTCGATGACGGTCAGCTGCCGGGCGCGGCCCTGGTGGGCGTGGTAGTAGCCGGAGACGTAGGTGCTGGTGCAGTACAGCAGCCGCCGGTCCGTGTCGAAGAGCAACTCGTGCGGCTGCGGCGGGACTTCGACCTCGCCGAGCTTCTCGTGCGTGACGGCGTCGAAGAAGACGACGGTCGGTCCGGTCTGGCTGACGACGGCCAGCAGGCCGCCGCGGGAATCCGTGGTGGTGTTCATGTCCGCATCCTGTGCCGCCCCACCGCGGGCGTTCCAATGCCGTACGGGCAAGGATGCCTTGTCCCACGCGCATTCGTCCTGTGTGCGGGCGCCGCGGGCGGTTGCCGGTGTGTCAGGTGTCACAGCCTCTTGGTCCGCTGTGCCCGCTGTTCCGCTGTGCCGACTGTTCCCGCCATGTGACTCCGTAGGCGGCGCACTGCTGGCGGCTTCGGGCAGGCGCCGGAATCATCTGAGACCTCAACCGTGCCCCCGTGTTCCCGGGAGGAGTCCCCCGTGTTCCACACGTCCCCCGTGCTCCAGGCGTCCCCCGTGCTCCGTATGTGCTCCGCGCTCCGCACCTTGCGCACGCGGTCGCCCCTCGTCGCGGCCCTGGCCTCACTGCTCCTGACGCTGTGCAGCCCGCCCGTGCCCGCGTCCGCGGCCCACGCCGACCGCCCCGCATCCGCGGCTCCGTACGACCGTAAGAGATGCGGCAACACCTCCGGGCGGGTGCTGCTCACGCTCGACGACTGGTCCTACGACCGCGCCGAGCGCGCGACGGACGTGGGCGCGTACCTGCGCAAGCGCGGCGTCCGCGCGGCGTTCTTCCTCATCAACGAGTACGCCTCGCAGTACCCGGAGATCACCCGGACCCTGCGCCGCCAGGGGCACTGGGTGGGCAACCACACCTGGTCGCACCCGCACTTGACGGGCCTGTCCGAGGAGGCCGCCCGCAAGGAGATCGGCGACGGCCTCAAGAGCTCGCTGTTCCGGCCCCCGTACGGGGACTACGGGCCGCGCGAGGAGCGGATCGCCGCCGCCCGCGGCGCCCGCGTGTGCACCTGGACCCTCGACACCCTCGACTGGGAGGTCGCGGACGGCCGCTTCCCCGGCGCCGACGCCCTCCGCGCGCGCGTGCGCAACGCCCCCGCCGCCGACAAGCGCGGCGGCGTGGTCCTCGGGCACCTGTTCACCAACTTCCCGGACGCCCTGCCGGGCATCGTCGACGACCTCCGGGCCCAGGGCTACTCCCTGTGCCGCAACACCGGCCCCACCACGGCGGTGATCAAGGACCCGCTGCGGTGCTGACCGTCCGGCCGCGTGACGGGGTGTCGCCTTGCAGCTGACCGTACTTCACTTAATGTGAGGAAACACTATGATCAGCGCAATTGGCCCGAAGGTGCCCCGGTGGGCGCGGGCGTGAGCACGCCCGTCCGCAGGCTCCTGCGGCACGACGGCGTGCCGCAGGCGGCCCGCCGCGCCCTGTGGGTGGTCGCGGCCGGCTGCCCGGGCTTCTACGTCTTCCGGTACGTCACCGGTGACTCCGTCATGGCCCTGTACGCCATGTTCGGGGCGCTTCCCCTGGCCATGTTCTGCCGCGTGCCCGGCCCAGCACCGCAGCGGACGCGCACCCTGCTCGCCGCCCTGCCCGTCAGCTGGCTCCTCGTCACCGCCGGCACGCTGCTGGCCGCCAGTCCGTGGACCGCGGCCGCGGGCATGTTCGCCGTCGGCTTCGCCGTGTCCTTCTGCGGTGTCGGCGGCCCGCGCCTGACCGGCCTCGCCATGGCCTTCCAGCTGTTCTACGTGCTGCCCTGCTTCCCGCCGTACGAGCCGGGCACCCTCGGCTCCCGGCTCGCCGGCCTCACCACGGGCATCCTCCTGACCGTCCTGGCCGAGCGGTTCCTGTGGCCGGAGCCCGACCCCGTCCCCTACCGCGCCGTCCTCGCCCGGGCGGCCGCCGCCGTCGCCGACTACGCCAGCGCCACCGCCTACCACCTGGAGGCCGGCGGCGGCGCCCTGCCCGAGCGGGAGGCGGCCGACCGCGCGCTCGCCGCCGCCCGCCTCTCCCGCGTGCCCGTCACCGAGCGGCCGGCCTCGCCGTCCGCGCACGACCGGGCCCTCAACCACACCCGCGCGGCCGTCCGCCACGTACGCGACCAGCTCGACCGCCTCGCCGACTGCCCCGGCCCGCTGCGCCGCGCCGCCGAGGGACAGCAGGGCGTCAGCGACGCCCACATGCTGCTCATCGTCGACACCGAG